>JAYVGE010000441.1:0-6182 GCA_043772515.1 Flavobacterium sp.
GTAAATTGAGCAATATACGCCGCAACTTTTACATCATACCCTACAGGCGCATTTAGTCCCGTTCCTACAGCAGTCCCTCCCAAAGCAATTTCAGACAAATGAGCCAAAGTATTTTTAACAGCCTTCAATCCGAAATTTAGTTGTGCGGCATAACCCGAAATTTCTTGACCAAGTGTAAGTGGAGTAGCATCCATTAAGTGTGTGCGACCTATTTTTACTATATTTTTAAATTCCGTTGCTTTTGTCTCTAGCGTATTTTTTAATTTTTCTATGCTCGGAACCGTAAGTTCGACTATAATCTTATAGGCCGCAATATGCATTGCCGTTGGAAAAGTGTCGTTGGAGGACTGTGATTTATTGACATCATCATTAGCTTTAACAAAAGCCTCCTCCTCTCCTATTTTTAAATTCGCCAAAACCTGCGCACGATTTGCAATTACTTCATTTACATTCATATTGCTTTGTGTTCCAGAACCTGTTTGCCAAATTACCAAAGGAAACTGATCTTGCAACTTCCCAGAGAGTATTTCGTCGCAAACAGCCACAATAGCATCTCGTTTTTCTATAGACAAAATCCCCAAATCGCAATTGGAGTAAGCAGCAGCTTTTTTCAAATAAGCAAAACCTTCAATAATTGCGAATGGCATTGAAGCTGGAGATCCTATTTTGAAATTATTTCGAGAACGTTCGGTTTGTGCTCCCCAGTATTTATCAAACGGAACTTGAATTTCTCCCATCGTATCTTTCTCTATTCTAAATTTCATCTTTATATAGTATTTGACTGCTGTATTAATAAAACGGCGGATTCAGCTTAAAAATACAATTATTTATCTTTTTATAAAATTGATCCCGTCTTTTTATTGCTAAAAAAAAATATTACCCTTATATTTGTCGCTACATTCAATAATTCCGGAAAACATGTTTGAATTTCAACAGTACTTAGGCTTTTTACTTTTCTTAACCATCCTTACAATGGGTTTTTGGTTAATGTTCTTTTTGGTTGGTTTCGTATCGTATTGGGTAGGTGGAGCAACTTGGGAAGCTTACAAAGAGAAAAGAGATAAAAAAAAGCAGGAACAATCAGTTTAGTTTGATTGAAACAAAAAAAAGGACTCGTTTTACGAATCCTTTTTTTTATGCTATGGTTTTTTCTAATGAATTATAAGTTTTACCACAAATCATACGGGCTGTTTTATTTTGCTATGATCCGAACCAAAGTGAACAAGCGAAGTAATTTCAAGAATTATCAACAAATTAATTTATTTAAGTTTTCAAAAATTAGTGTTCATTAGTGCTATTCTATCTAAGTAAATGTTTCAAAACAAATCGTACAATTACTTCACTATGTCCTATTTCGGGACTCAATAAACTTCGTTTTCCTTCGTTCTTATGCCTTTGTAAGGAGTTGAGAAGCACGAAGCAAGGCAATCTCGTTAAAAAATATTTCAACAACTCCGCTATTTAAAACCAACGCTACTGCTCGCCTATCCTTTCCTCAAAGGATGTCGTCTTAAGCACAATAGAAACTAACTATTGTGCCCGACGGGCTTAATTAAAATCAGCCGAAGTTTTTGAGTTATACCTACGTTGTTTTTATGTATTTTCTATCTTTCGAATAAAAACGATAGTCAGAATTAATTCTTCAAATACTTTTCTAGAAACTGATCTTCTTCCCAAAGCAAATGCAAAATATTCTCTTTGGCTACATAACCATGACTTTCTTTAGGCAAAATCACCATTCTTGCTGTAGCTCCCAACCCTTTCAGCGCCTGAAAATAACGCTCTGTTTGTAAGGTAAAAGTCCCCGGATTATTATCGGCTTCTCCATGAACCAATAATAAAGGTGTTTTCATTTTGTCGGCATTCATAAAAGGAGACATTGTATTGTATACTTCTGGAACTTCCCAGTAATTACGTTGCTCACTCTGAAACCCAAAAGGAGTTAGGGTTCTGTTATAAGCACCACTTCTGGCAATTCCGCAAGCAAAAAGTTTGGAATGAGTGAGTAAATTAGCTGTCATAAAAGCACCATACGAATGACCCCCTACGGCTACCTTTTTTTTATTGATGTATCCCAAGGCATCAACCGCATTAATCGCAGCTTCTGCATTGTCTACCAATTGAGTAAGAAAATTATCATTGGGTTCTGTAGTTCCCTCACCGATAATAGGAAACGAAGCGTCGTCTAGTACAGCATATCCTTTGGTCACCCAGTAAACAAACGATCCATAGGTAGGAAACGTAAATTCGTTAGAATTTAGGTTACTCTGTCCCGCAGAGTTTTTATCTTTGTATTCCGATGGATATGCCCAGATTAATAACGGCACTTTTTCCTTTTTTACTCGGTCGTAACCCACCGGTAAATAAAGCGTTCCAGATAATGACACACCGTCTTTTCGTTGGTAATTGATAACCTCTTTATAAACCGACTTGATACTCTCAAAGGGATTTTGAAATGCAGTTATCGGCGTAAGTTTGTTACCTTGTTTAATGTTTCTAAAGTAGTAATTTGGATACTCCCTTTTAGATTGAATTTTGACTAAAATAAGCCCTTTTTTTGAGTCTTCTACCGATAGAATACTCTCCATTTTATCCGTAAATGCCGATTGATAGATGCGTTTTGTTTTTAATGTTTTAATATCAAATGCATCTATAAAAGGAAATTGCCCTTTTTTTGTAAAACCTTCTCCAATCAAGAAAGCATCGTTGTTGTCTAAAACTAGAACTTGTTTTCCAAATTGATTTTTAGTAGTCTCAAAATAACCTGGATCGGCATACATATCTTGCGAATTTCGATTAGAGATAACTTGTAGTTTCTCATTTGTAATCGATGGATTAATCAAAAACGTTCTTACGTTTCGAGTATCATACCATTCATCTGTGAGTATTGCTGTAGTCTCATTTCCCCAAACAATGCCCTGAAAGCGTTGCTCTATTTTTGCAATTAATGTAGGAGCAGTAGCAAAAGGAGCATCCCATTGCGAAATTTCGTCTCTAAAAGCTACTTTATTTTCTGGGTTTCCTTCGTCGAGTGCTTCTACAAAATACAGGGTTGCTGGTTTGTCGTTTCTCCATTCCATTTCTCTTTTTCCTTTGCGTACTGCCATAAAACCCTTGGGCTTGACTTCGTTGAGTGGCAATTCGTTTACCGTTTTTACCGCAGTTCCCGCTTTGGAATCATAAACAATTGTTTTAGACGGAAAACGGCTCAGCGGAACAATATAAGAATAGGGCTTTAGAAGGGTTGTTAACATCAAATAATTACCATCCGGAGAAAAGCTCTCTCCTATATAAGTATCGGCAGTTTTAAAAAGTAATGCCGTTCCATTCGTATTTATTTTGTACAATTCGGATGTGATTATATTTTCAAAATTGATTTCGTCATTCTTGTTTTTCAACATATCGGTATAAGTTCTATTGGGAGATTTAGAACCATCTGCATTAGAAACAATAGGACCCGCAGGCAAATCTTTTTTAGAATCTAATAAAGCTACTCTGTTTTTTGGAAGCATTTTTACCAGAATAGTTTCATTATCATTCAGCCAGTTAAAAGGATTTCCGAAGTTGGCATTTACACTAGCTTCGGTTAGCTTTGTTGCTTTGGCAGTAACAACATCTAGCACCCAAAGTTCGACTCCTGTTGGGGTTGTATGCAAAAAAGCGATTTTCTTCTCATTGGGAGACCAAGACAGATTACTAATACGTGGGTTAACAGGTAACCCTATAACTTGTATTTCGTTTTTATCTTTAATCTTTCTAATTTTAAGATTGTCACTATACGTTACCGTACTCGAAATGTTGGTTACAGGATTAATTCGCAAACCACCCAAACGCAATTCCTCTTGATTCAAATCGACCAGTGTTTTATAGGCATCCCGATACGACAGCAGCAGATATTCCTTTTTGGTATCCATAGCAACTGTAGGAGCTCTTTGATAATCGACAAGATCCAGAATCGTCTTTGATGGTTTCTGATACGTTAAATTTTCTTGTGCAGTTGCCAAAAAAACAAGGCTTAAAAATACTAATAAAGTGATTTTAATTTTCATAATGTAGGTATTATTTATTTATAGAATATGGAATTCTTCATCTATTCGCAAAAGTTCTTGGGTCGGATAGTTGCATTGGGATTTGCCACCAATTTACCCTCAGGCACATTTCACAATTTAAGGCTTTTTTTACTATTCTTAATGTAGGATTTGTAAAAACAGGTCTAAAGTAATTGAATCCTTTTGAATCTGAAAAATATTTATATTTTTTTAACGTTTGGGTATCTACTGATTACTTCACTATACTTTTATATTGATTACTTCTCTTAAACTTCGTTTCAAACAGCATCCAAAAAATAAAAAAACTCCAAAAAAAAATAAATCCTAAATTTTAGTAAAAAATCAGTAATTTGTAGGCTAATAATTTTAAGTATTATTAAATTTGCACCCTTGATTTTAACAAAAAAACAAAAACTTATGTATCATTCAAAAATAGCAGGATTAGGATATTATGTTCCTGAAAACGTGGTGACCAATGACGATTTGTCAAAAATTATTGACACCAATGACGAATGGATACAGGAGCGAACTGGAATTCAAGAGCGAAGACATATTATTCGAGGAGAAGACACAACCACATCTATGGGAGTAAAGGCTGCAAAAATTGCAATGGAACGCTCTGGAGTTACTTCAGAAGACATTGATTTTGTAGTTTTTGCCACATTAAGTCCCGATTATTATTTTCCTGGACCAGGCGTTTTGGTACAACGAGATTTAGGCCTTAAAACAGTTGGTGCATTGGATGTTAGAAATCAATGTTCTGGTTTTATCTACGCACTTTCGGTTGCCGATCAATATATAAAGACTGGAATGTACAAGAATATTTTGGTAATTGGTTCCGAAGTACATTCGACAGGATTAGACATGACCTCTCGTGGGCGTGGCGTTTCTGTAATCTTTGGTGATGGAGCTGGAGCCGCTATTTTGAGCAGAGAAGAAGATTTGACCAAAGGAATTCTTTCTACACATTTACATTCTGAAGGACAACATGCCGAAGAATTAATTGTAAAAGCACCTGGAATGGGAGATCGATGGGTAACGGATATTTTGGCAGATAACGACCCGAATGACGAAAGCTATTACCCGTACATGAACGGGCAGTTTGTATTTAAAAATGCCGTAGTTCGTTTTAGCGAAGTAATAAACGAAGGTTTACAGGCCAACAATTTACAGGTTTCAGATATTGATATGTTAATTCCACATCAAGCCAATTTGAGAATCTCTCAATTTATTCAAAAGAAATTTGCATTAACAGACGATCAAGTATTCAACAATATTCAGAAATACGGAAACACAACTGCAGCATCTATTCCGATCGCTTTGACAGAAGCTTGGGAAAAAGGAAAAATAAAATCGGGAGACACCGTGGTTCTTGCTGCTTTTGGCAGCGGATTTACTTGGGCAAGTGCAATTATAAAATGGTAAAAAAAGATAAGTTTTACAAAAAAAAACTATTATCCTCAAAAGTAAACCCCGAAGCGTTCTGTTTTGGGGTTTGTTTATCATCATGCAGTTTGAAGTAAATTAGAAAGATACTATTTACTTTGAGACTCAAAACTTTTAGACATCATAAATCTACAAGTTAGGTTAAGCATAAGGACTATCGTTATTTCAGGACGTAAAATTTTCAAAAGAAAGGCGACGCCCCCGATAGCTATCGGGGCTCCCAAATAACTACATTATTTTGTAAACAAAAAAAAAACTTCATCGATGAGAAGCACTGAAAAAATCCTCCTAGAAAAATACGAATATCTAGCACTCAAAAATGGGTTACAACTTCGATTGTTGACAACCAAGAAAACACCTTTTTGTAACCAAATGCTCTTAACCCAGCTCCAAATTACAAGAAATATATCAAGCGTTAAAATACAAATCAAGACCTTTTAGGATGAAAAAATTTGTAGTCCCCAAACCTGAACATATAAAATACGAAGTTCAGAAAAATAGACACCTGACGGATTAATTCCTGCAAGTTGGGTTAATGATTGACGCATTCAAGTCATAAATGCAACTTTTTCAGGTATTGAATTCGTTATAAACAAAAAAAATCCTATTCAAATATGAATAGGATTTTCAAAAGAAAGGCGACGACATACTCTCCCACATAACTGCAGTACCATCTGCGCAGGCGGG
>JAYVGE010000442.1:0-6165 GCA_043772515.1 Flavobacterium sp.
TGTTTATATCGAAAAAGCATGCACTAAAATTTTATTTTTAAAATTCATTGTATAATTGGGTCGTAAAATACTATGAATTTATTCCAATATATTCCGCTTAATGTTAATGTTTGCACAATCCTTTATGAATTTTCAGGAAACATAGCACTTCAAGCTGTTTTTATGAGTTTCTCAGCAGACCCTAATTAAGAGAGAAACAAAAAGAAGCCTATAAAAACAAGCTTTTTTTTTAAACCTAAAAGTAGAATTAGGAATATTTTTTTAATCAGCTAAATCTGCGTGCCTATTTTTTACGCATGTTTGAGTGGTTTATTTGCCCAAAAAACAATTGTTGGTTAATCAAATTTATTGTTGTTTTTAAAAGATGAAATTTGTCGTGCACTCTTTTAGAATTCCCAAATACTTTTTTGAACTCTTAAAACATTTTTTTGAATTCGCTGATTTTTAATTCACAAATTACCACAAACTAATCTATGAATACAGATAATTATCGGATGCAAAATCTGCATCGGATTTTACTTGACAGTAACTCGTGCGTTTGCCCTAATTACCGATTATTTTTCTATTTATTTCTCTTTCCTTATAAAATAAGTATACAACCATGTTAGGGTAAAGGAAGGAATGATGTCCGAGAAAGGAAATATTTCTTCGAGAAAAGTAAAAGCACCTGCCACCTTCCCGAGGTTTCCTTTGTACATTTTTGTCATCAAAAAGCCAGCTAATGGTGCCCAAACAACGTCTGAAAATTCGCCTACCATTGGGATTGTAAAGGAAGCCATTCCGATAAGATCGAATAGCAATCCTAAAATAAGTTTTTTAGTCCTATCTGATTCTTGCACTTCTGTAAAAGTTTCTATTCTCATGATTTTGTTTGTTTTAAAGAATTAAAAGATTCAAAAACTATCTTTTGCAAAACTAATGCCAATTATTTCTGACTGCATTCTATTGGGTATCGTATTTTGCGTTAGGGATAGCAGCGGAAATCCTTTTTTGAGGCTTTTCGCCGATAAAAAGATTGAAGCGTATAGCCCGACCCTTGTGGTAACGCCCCTATTTTATTACTATTTTTTTGGTTGTATTGCTTAAAAGTATCCTTTTATTTTTTTAACAGACCTTTATCTTCAAAATTTGTTTTTAGCTTATTCATTTTAGGCGTAATGACATAACTACAATACGATTGGTTTTTATTCTGATTATAATAATTACTGTGCTCTGTCTCTGCGGGATAAAATACCGAAGCCAAAACAACTGTTGTTACAATAGGATTGCCAAAAGTGTGTTGTTGACTCAAAAGTGCTATGTATGCCAACGAGAGTTTCTTTTGGTTTTCATTCTCATAAAAAATAGCACTTCGATATTGCGTTCCCACATCATTGCCCTGACGGTTTAAAGTGGTAGGATCGTGTGTAGCAAAAAAAACTTCTAGCAATGTTTCAAAAGTAATTATAGTCGAATCGAAAACAACCCGAATAGCCTCGGCATGTCCGGTATTGCCGTTACAAATTTCGGCATAAGTTGGGTTTGAAGTCATCCCGCCGGTGTACCCTGACACCACTGTTTTTACTCCTTGCAAAGCTAAAAAAATAGCTTCGGTACACCAAAAACAACCTCCAGCAAATACTGCGATTTCATATTCTATTTCTTGATTCTTTTCCATTTTAATACGTTTTATAGGTGTATTCAAAGTTATTCAATATTTATTTCCTTTCGTGAGATTTACTACATAAAAACGTGTGCCATCAAAATTATAACCACAACCATTTCTTTTTAGACAGAATCTTTGTTTCTTTGTAAAAACAGTTTCAAAAATGATACACGCCAAAAACATTCATAAATATTACGACCAACTTCAAGTATTAAAAGGGGTTGATGTACACATTTTGAAAGGAGAAATTGTTTCGATAGTGGGTGCTTCTGGAGCAGGAAAAACAACGTTGTTGCAAATTTTGGGAACTTTAGACAAGCCCGCAACCGAAGCGGGAAATTCCCTCACCATTAACGGAGAAGATATTCTGAAGATGAGCGATAAGTCCTTGTCTAAATTCAGGAATTTGAATTTAGGTTTTATTTTTCAGTTTCACCAGCTTTTACCCGAATTTACAGCCTTGGAGAACGTGTGCATTCCCGCTTATATAGCAGGAAAAAAGCCATCAGAAACCGAAAAAGAAGCTAAAAAACTGTTAGATTATTTGGGATTATCTCATCGAATCAATCACAAACCCAGTGAACTTTCTGGTGGCGAGCAACAACGTGTGGCTGTCGCAAGGGCATTGATCAACAAACCAGACGTTATTTTTGCCGACGAACCCTCTGGTAATTTAGATACGCATGCGGCCGAAAACTTACACCAATTATTTTTTAAACTTCGGGACGAATTTGGGCAAACTTTTGTAATTGTAACTCATAATGAGGAACTGGCAAACATGGCAGATCGAAAATTGGTTATGGTAGACGGATTAATCAGTTAGTAAAAAATGGTTCTACCCTCAACTGTGTGGGTACAAATTTTGACACGAATTTCACAAATTGTCACGAATTCTATTCCATTTAAAAATACAATTACACAAATATCTTTGGTATCAATAAATTTGTACAATTAAAAAAGGTCTCTTTTTCGTGTAAATTAGTGTAATTCGTGTTTACTTTTTAAAAAAACAATTACAAAACCCACACAATTCGGGTATAACCTAAAAAACAAGTGACTTTATGAATCAATCCGAACTTAAAGAATTTCTTGATGAGAAGGTACTTTTGTATAATAATTTTGATTTTATAGAAAGTGACCCTGTACAAATTCCGCATTTGTTTTCTAGCAAAGAAGACATAGAAATTGCAGGTTTTTTGAGCGCTACCATAGCTTGGGGCAATCGAAAAATGATTATAAAAAATGCACATACAATGATGAATCTAATGGGGAATTCTCCCTACGATTTTGTAATGTCGCATCAGGAAACCGACTTAGAGCAATTGGAAACCTTTGTTCATCGTACCTTCAACGGACAAGATTTTATGGGGTTTATAAAGGGCTTGCAGCATATTTATAAAAATCATGGCGGATTAGAAACTGTCTTTAGCAACAACTTAGGGGAAGATAATTTACAAAAAAACATACACGATTTTAAACAATTATTTTTTGAAATTCCACATCTCAATCGAACCCAAAAACACATTTCAGACCCTTTGAAAGGATCGGCCGCTAAGCGTATAAACATGTACCTAAGATGGATGGTTAGACAAGACAACAAAGGAGTTGATCTAGGAATCTGGAAAACGATTTCGCCTGCACTACTCTCCTGCCCACTCGATGTGCATTCTGGCAATGTAGCGCGAAAACTAGGTTTGATTTTGCGAAAGCAAAACGACGGCAAAGCATTGGCAGAATTGGACCAAAAACTTAGAGAATTAGATTCGAATGACCCCGTAAAATATGATTTTGCGTTGTTTGGATTAGGGGTTTTTGAAGGATTTTGATATAGGTTATCAGATCGTTAGATAATTAGAAAGTTAGAACAATCGAATTATCTAACCATCTAACCATCTATTTAACGTACCTTTGCACAAAATTTAAGCAAATGACCACTTTCGAACAATTCAATCTTCCTAAATCTGTACAAAAAGCAATCGATGATTTAGGTTTTACAACACCCACTCCTATTCAAGAAAAAACTTTTTCTGTGATAATGTCAGGACGTGATATGATGGGAATTGCACAAACGGGTACAGGTAAAACATTTGCCTACTTATTGCCCTTACTCAAATTATATAAATTTACTCCTGGACACACCCCAAAAATAGTAATTCTAGTTCCAACACGAGAATTGGTAGTTCAAGTGGTAGAAGAGATAGAAAAACTAACAAAATATATGTCGGTTCGAACCATCGGAATTTTTGGTGGTGTGAATATCAATACCCAGAAAAAAGCCGTTTATCAAGGTTGCGATATTCTGGTGGGAACTCCTGGAAGAATCATGGATTTGACGTTAGATAATGTGATTCGTTTTGAGGAGATGCAAAAACTAGTAATCGATGAATTTGACGAAATGCTTAATTTAGGCTTTCGTACACAGCTAACTTCTATCTTGGCAATGATGCCTAAAAAGCGTCAGAACATTCTATTTTCGGCAACGATGACCGATGAAGTAGATGCTATTTTGAATGACTATTTTGATTATCCCCAAGAAGTTACACTTTCGGCATCGGGAACTCCATTAGAAAAAATAAAACAAATTACGTATCAGGTTCCGAATTTTAACACCAAAATAAACCTTCTAAAACATTTATTACAAAGCAACGAAGATATGAGTCGCGTTTTGGTATTTGTCAATAACAAGAAAATTTCGGATATGGTTCACGAACGTATCGAGGAAGATTTTGAAGGACAATTCGGGGTCATACACTCCAATAAATCACAGAATTACCGATTAAGCACTATGGCTTCCTTTCAAGAAGGAAATCTTCGTGGTTTGATTACTACCGATATTATGGCGAGAGGACTAGATATTTCGAACATTACACATGTGATCAACTTCGAGATGCCAGAAATGCCCGAGTTATACATGCATCGAATTGGTAGAACAGGTCGAGCAGACGCTACAGGAACTGCCATAAGTCTTATCACTCCTCGTGAAGAAGAATCTAAAGTAGAAATTGAAGTATTGATGAATATGGAATTGGAAATTGACCCTTTTCCAGAAGTAGTCGAAATTTCATCTAAATTAATCGAACCCGAAAAAGACCGTCAACCGATTAAGTTTTTGATGAAAAAGAAAAAACTAGATGGCGATGGTGCTTTTCAAGAAAAGAGCAAAAAGAATAAGAAAGTCAATTTGGGAGGACCAGGTGTAACCAAGAAAAAAACACACGGATCGGTTAATAGAAACATGCTAAAAACCAGAGACAAAAAGAGAAAAGACAAGAATAAATAGTAATCCGTATTCGGTAGTTAGTGGTCAGGCAGTAAAACTGACTACTAATTACGGAACACTATTTCCCGAAAACCAAACAAACTGGTGCACACAAAGCAATTCTTTTTCCTGTATCTATAAGGGCTCCAGAACTTTTATTTCTTTTAAAAACAACAACATCATTACTATATTGATGTGCTACCAAAAGGAAATTTCCAGTTGGGTCAATCACAAAATTTCTAGGGCCTTTGCCCAAAGTACTTGTTTGTCCTTTCGACTCTAATTTTCCATTTTTAAGGATTCTAAAAACAGAAATAGTATTGGCATCTCCACGATTGGTTGCATACAAAAACTTTCCGTCTGGCGAAATATGAATATCGGCAGACCCAATATTTCCCTTAAAATCTTTAGCTAAAACGGTGGTTTCCTCTATTTTTTTTAAGACTCCTTCGTTGTAACTAAAAACCGTTAAAGCTCCATTCCTTTCTTGTAACAAATAAACAAACTTTCCGTCTTTGCTAAAGGTTAAATGTCTGGGTCCTGTTCCTACATTTACAGCAACACGCTCATTTAGTCGCAAAACTTCGTTGTCCGAATTTGGATTGTACGTATAAATAAAAACACTATCAAGTCCTAAATCGTTGACCAAAATAAATTTTTTATCTGGCGAAAAACAAACCATGTGCACATGTGAGACCTCTTGCCTACTGGAATCAAATCCTTTTCCAGAATGCTGTATAACTTGTTTGACTTCGGTTAAACTCCCATCACTGTTTTTGCCAAAAACCGAAATATTCCCACCAGAATAATTGGCAGCAATCACATTTTTATCATCATTTATAATGTAACAAGGATCGGCTCCTTTTGAACTTTGTTTGTTGATGAAGTTTAATTTTCCGCTTATACCATTAAATCCAAAAGAACTAACGGTACTTTCGGCACCATTCTCGTTTACAGAATAAATGCATTTATTATCTTTTGAAAGTGACAAATAACTAGGGTTTACAATATTTTCGGAAGTGCTTTTCAAAGTAAAATCTCCTGTATTAGAATCAAAATCATATACATAAATTCCTTTACTATCGCAGTTATGGGTATACGTACCTACAAGCAAATTATGTTTTTGGGCTTGAACTTGCATCACCACTATAATTGCAATAGAGAAGAAGAAAACAAACGATTTTTTCATGTTTATCAATTTTATATATAAAGCGAAAATACAGATTAAATTTAAATTGGATACCAAATATTTTTCGCTTTT
>JAYVGE010000443.1:0-2562 GCA_043772515.1 Flavobacterium sp.
TTTATTTTTTCGGTTTCGAGGTCAATTTCTAATTGTTTTTGTTTTGTTATATCCAAATGAATTTCTATCGAGCCTACCAATTTTCCGTTATCGTCAAAATTGGGTGCTCGACTAATTGCCCACCATCTCAATTCTCCTCTTTTGTTGATTATTGGTAAATGATAAAGTTCTGAAACGATTTTGTTTTTGGCATTCAAATTCGGTTTTATAGCATCAAAATTATTACCATAATCAAATATTTCTGTCGGGTTTTTGCCCAAAAGCTCTTGTATTTCATACCCAGACATCGATACAAAACTTTGATTTACATATTGAATAATCTCATTATTGTCTATTTCAATTAATCCTAAATTTACATTTGCAATAATATTTCTATATTTTTCTTCTTGATGTTTTAAACTGAGTTCTGCATTTTTTCTTTCCGAAATATCTTGAATAAAGGAGCAAAAAAATATTTCATCACTTTGTTTTATCGGAATTATAGCAATTTCTATGGGGAACTCTTTTCCAGATTTGTTCCATGCCGATAACTCAATTTGCTTGTTTAATATAGTGACATCTCCTGTTTTTAAATATTGATTTATTCCGTTGGTATACAGTTTTGTATGTTCTTTGGAAAAAATAGTTTGGGATAGTTTTTTGCCAAAAACTGCTTCTTTTTTCCAACCAAAAATAATTTCTGCCTGACTATTCCAGAATGTTATTTTTCCTTTGCTATCGGTATTAATTATACCATTTAGAGAGGAGTTCATTATTAGATTGCTTCTAATCTCACTTTGCTCCAAAAGACCCTGAATCCTTTTTCGCTCGGTCACGTCGGTATATTTCCATAAATGACCTTTGTGGTCGCCATTGATAAATATGGGGATATAATCTCTTTCTAAAAACCGGTTGTCAACAGTTTCTAAAAGCTCATCGACAACGATTTCTCTTTTTTCTAAAATAGTACTTATTCTGGGACTAAATGATAGTGGATTTTTAAACAAATCCCTGGATTCTTCTGCAAAGTTTGCCAAACCCAAATCGACTATTGTTTCGGGTTGAAATAAAATAGAAAAAGTATCGCAATACAACTGATTGGTAAATAATATTTTTTTATTTTCATCTTCTACCAAAATTCCAGACTGCAAATTGGCTAATAGCGCTTTTAGTAATTCGATACTTCGCAAAAAATTACTTTCGGTTTCTTTTCTTTTTAATATTTGTTGCTTCAAATATTTAGAAATAAAAAGAAGATCATTATTGTCGATATTATTTTTGTAGCCTTCGTATTTTTCATCCAATTTTTGAAGACTCTCATCTAGGGTTTTTATAGATTCCTTTTTTAATTCATGCTCTTTTTTTAACTTTTCATGCACCAATTCATATTCGCATTCTCTTTCTTTAAAGGAATGACTCATCAATTCTTTATCATTCTCAAAATTAGAATAGGTTTTGCTCACTGCTTTAAAAAACGCTTTGTACGGATGGTTTTCTATACAATCGACCATAAAGTGTGTTTCTATTTGTTTTTGTAAAAGGCTATGAAGATTAGTCATTCATCTTATTTATTAGAAAATGTTGTTTTACACTAAGGACAAGTCCGAGGGCTATTTTGATTGGTAATGGTTTTGAAATAAAGCATACTAAATTTGGCGAAGTTATTTTGGTCTTGCGAGGAACGTGGCAATCAAGACGACATCCTTTGTGCAAAGGATGGACGAGCAGGAGTGTAGGCTTTAAATAGCGTAGTTGTTGAACTTTTTTTTAACAAAATTGCTGCTTTGCACCTCGCGCTTCCTCGTAACGGTAAAAGAACGAGGGTAAACGAAGTTTACGGAACATGAAAATAGAAACATAAAGAAGCAATTGTACGATTTGTTTTAAAACATTTACCTATTTACGTCTATAATACCATTTTGCAGATTTGAGATGCTGTCTTTCCCACATATATATTCATTCGAAGAACGAAATTTACATTAACCATAAAACCCTCTTTAGAGAACCAAGCCCTGCCTATCGTAAAAACGATTCTAGAGGCAGGGTTTATTTTTGAAGATTATTTTTCTTCTTTTTTTGGTAATCTATCAATAGATTTTTTTCGGCGCTTATTCTCCTACTTTTGTTTCTTTTCCGGCTTCAAAAATGACTTTACCATCTTTCTCAACAGTGGTTAAATTGTGCCATTGTGTGTAGTGATAATGTTCGTTTTTATAATTTGAACCTGATGCCATAGTACTGTCAAGTACCATTTCAATAGTTTCTCCATTTAATTTTAGAGTAGCCGTATTTTTGGTGTTGTTAAAAGACATTTCTAATTTTTTTCCGTCTTTGTCGGTTTCAGTGGCTGTAACAATTTCATCTGTTGTTTTTTCTACTGCTTCTTTTTTTGTAATTTCTGTACTTTCTTGTTTTGCATTTTCTTTGCATGAAGTCAAGAATAATGCTGTTAGCATTGCGATTGTTAAAATGTTCTTTTTCATCTTTTAATTTAGTTATAATTTCCTACTCATATGGCTTTTCGGTTCCGCCTTTTTTGTCAATTATATTGCTGCTCTTCGTTTGGAAAAACGGACCGCTGAC
>JAYVGE010000444.1:0-2559 GCA_043772515.1 Flavobacterium sp.
CGCAAGATACTTTGCAAGAGATTAAAGTGCAGAATGACCGTAAAAGTTTAAAAAAATCATATAGCCTTACTGCAAATACGACTACTCTCACAAGCAAAGAATTACTCAAAGCTGCCTGTTGCAATTTAGCTGAAAGTTTTGAGACCAATCCTTCTATCGATGTCAATTTTTCAGATGCTTTGACAGGCACGAAACAAATAAAAATGTTAGGATTAACAAGTCCTTATTTGATGATTACTGAGGAAAATATTCCTTCAGTACGGGGTGCATCTCAAGCCTACGGATTATCATTTACTCCGGGAACTTGGGTTGAAAGCATTCAAATAACTAAAGGCGCCGGAAGTGTAGTCAATGGGTACGAAAGTATTTCGGGACAAATTAATACCGAATTGATAAAGCCAATTAGCGATATTCCATTTTTTTTGAATTTCTACGGTGCAACAGATTCCAGATTTGAATTAAATACGCATTTTAATGCTAAAATTTCTGATAAGTGGAGTAGTAGTTTGTTCCTACACGGAAACACAAGAGTTGCAAAAAACGATATGAACGACGATGGTTTTCTGGACAACCCGTTGGCTAAACAAATTAATATTCTTAATCGTTGGCAATATACTAATGCCGAAAAAGGATTGGTGAGTTTCATTAACTTCCGCTATATGAACGATAAGAAGCAAACAGGACAATTGAATTTTGATCCCAATAAGGATAGAGGAACAATGAATTATTGGGGTTCCGAAATCAATACGGAACGTTTTGATGTTTCCACAAAATTAGGATATGTTTTTCCGGATATGCCCTATCAGAGCATTGGTTTTCAAAATGCTTTTAATAGCCATGATCAAAATTCTTATTTTGGGTTAAACCAATATAACATTAAACAAAAAAGTTATTACTCGAACTTGATTTTTAATTCGATTATCAACAATACTAAAAATAAATTTTCAACGGGTTTGAATTTCACGTATGATAAATATGGGGAATTTGTAAAAATGAATGATTATAATAGGATTGATAATTCAGTAGGTATGTTTTTTGAATATACCTATGATAACACGGATGATTTTAGCATAGTTTTGGGCGGTAGGATAGACAATCACAATCGTTTAGGAACTTTTGCTACGCCAAGGTTACACGTTCGATATAATCCTTGGGAAAAAGGAGTTTTACGATTTTCAGCAGGAAGAGGAAAACGAAGCGCAAATGTTTTTGCCGAAAATCAGCAGCTTTTAGCTAGTTCAAGAACCTTTGATTTTTTGGACACTAATGGAAAAGTTTATGGTTTAAATCCTGAAATAGCGTGGAATTACGGATTGAGTTTTATGCAGGGTTTTTTTCTTTTTGGCAAAAGTGCCGATGTTGGTTTTGATTTTTACAGAACCGATTTTAAAAACCAAGTTGTAGTCGATGTGTTGCAAAGTCCGCAGCAGGTTTTGTTCTATAACTTAAAGGGGAAGTCCTATGCTAATAGCATGCAAGTAGAATTTAATATTGAGCTACAAAAGCATTTCAATTTGCGAACCGCTTATAAATTCTATGATATTCAAACAGATTATTTGTCAGGAACCTTTCAAAGGCCGTTGCAGGCAAAACACCGTTTCTTTGGGAATTTAGCGTATGAAACTCCTATTTTAAAAAACGAGAAACAATGGAAATTTGATTATACGATGAACTGGCAAGGGAAACAACAGTTGCCCGAAACGTCAATAAATCCAGAAGAGGACAGACTATCTGAATTTTCGCCGTCATTTTTTGTAATGAATGTGCAGGTAACTCGAATTTTTTCTGCTACTTTTGAGATGTACATTGGCGGTGAAAACATAGGAAATTACAAGCAAAATAATGTTATTTTGGGAAATGACAATCCATTTGGACCTACTTTTGATGCGTCAATAGTTTATGGGCCAGTTTTTGGACAGATGTATTACACGGGTTTGCGATTTAAAATTAAGTAGTTTAAAATAAATTCAAGGATGAAAAATATAATAGTTGGAGTTTTATTGGTATTTACTGTATTTATAAGCAGTGCACAAGAAGTAAAAAATAAAAATGCAAAGATTGAATTTCACGTTAGTGGAAATTGTGAAATGTGTAAAAAAAGGATTGAAAAAGCTGCATTAAGTGTTTCAGGGGTAAAGTCTTCAGATTGGCATATGGATTGTGGTACGCTTTATCTAATTGTAAATGAGCAGAAAACGGATGTGACAACAATTCAAAAAGCAATTGCTGCTGTGGGCCACGACACTGGCGAGTTTAAAGCGTCAAAAGAGGTTTATGATGGTTTGCATTCCTGCTGCCAATACGATCGGAAATAATGTTGTAAACCAAAGTGAAAGCTTTGGTTTTTTTATGGATGTTTTGTAGCGATTTTTTTAGCGTCGCTACCCTTAGAGGAAAGTGAAAGGAACTTAATAGTATGGGGTGCTATTAATTTTTTGTGAGCAGTAATTTTAGAATTTACAAAATGTAGCGTTATTATAGTTCATTTAAATAGTTAATAAAACTTTAAAATAGTTTCATAAATTGTGGTTAAGATATATTATCCGTACTTTCACGAAC
>JAYVGE010000445.1:0-6143 GCA_043772515.1 Flavobacterium sp.
ACTGGTAATAGAACCCCTTTCTCTCGATATCGGAGTGCAATTGCCTTCTAATCGTCGGGATATGTTCGGGCGAATGCTGCTTGTCGATGACAACAAAAAAGTTTCGGCAGGAGCCAAGACAATTACTGTAAAAGCACTTCCCGAAGCAGGTAAACCAGAAGACTTTTCGGGTGCCGTTGGAAATTTTGATTTTAAAGTTATCCCAACCAAGACCAGTCTCAAAAACGGAGAAAGTCTGGATTTGGTAGTGAGTGTAACAGGTAAAGGGAATATGAAATTGTTTGCCTTGCCAAAGCCAGTGGTACCTAATGCATTAGAAATGTACGATGCCGTTCATAACGAACAGGTAAATACCAATTTATCTGGAATGTCTGGTAAGATTTCCGATAGTTACACCATTGTCCCTCAATATAAAGGTAATTATCCTATAAAACCGATACAGTTTTCGTATTTCGATTTGAGTTCTGGGAGCTACAAGACCATTCAGTCTACCGAAATTATGGTAAATGTTCTCGACGGACCAACAGCTACCGATGCAACAGTTAGCTCAGTGTCTGGAAATGCCAAAAACAAAATTTCTGGAACCGAACAATTCAAATTTATAAAACCAAAAACCAAGCTAACAGCAATAAACATAGTCGATTTCTTTGACTCTAATTGGTATTATGGTTTGTTATTTTTGCCTTTTTTAATACTTCCTTTAATTGTTTTGTTGAAAAAGAAAAAGGAAGCAATCGATCGAGACGTTTTTGGTAATCGAATAAAAATGAATAATAAATTAGCCAGAAAATATTTGTCTGATGCCAAGAAACAAATCGATAGTAAAGAACCGTTTTATATTGCACTCGAAAAAGCGATGCACAATTTTTTGAAAGCCAAACTGCATATCGAGACTTCGGAGATGAGTAAGGACAATATTCAAGAACTTTTGTTGTCTAAAAATGCGAGTTCTCAAACGGTTAACGATTTTATTATCCTTACCGAAAATTGCGAATTAGCCCGATATGCGCCAGCATCAAGTGTGACGATTCATCAGGATTATGAAAAAGCAGTAGCGATTATTTCGGAACTAGAAAAACAGATATAATTTTGAACCACCGATGTTATTGCAAGGAGTTGCGAGGAACGCGGCAAAGCAACCTGATTTTAGATAAAAGAATTGCCAATCGACACTTATAAATAATAAAATGAAAAACTTAATTTATATATTTTTACTGGTATCTCAGGTTTTCTTCGCTCAAAATGGTTTTGAGAAAGGAAATGACTTGTACCAAAAAGGAAACTACGACCAAGCGGTTGTGGCGTATGAAAACGTGTTGCTATTAGACAAAAAGCATTCGTCAGAATTATATTTTAATTTGGCAAATGCTTATTACAAGCTTAATAAAGTAGCACCTTCTATTTACAATTACGAGAAAGCATTAGTGCTAAAACCCAATGATGCTGAGATACAAAATAATCTAAAGTTTGCTAACAAACGGACCATAGACGAAGTAAAAGAAGTGCCAAAAGTGGGGTTTGCCAAGGTACTACGCGATTTTACGGCAATTTACCACTACAACACATGGGCATGGATTTCTGTTGGTTTAGCAATGCTATTTTTAGTATCTTTTGTGGGATATTATTTCTCTGTCATCAGCGTTTTTAAAAGAATTTTCTTCTTCGGAATGTTTGTTTTTATTATTTTTATTCTAACAAGTGTTGCGGCAGCTTTCTTTGAAAAAAGTCATTTTGATAACGAGAAGCCCGCTATTGTTTTTGTCGAAACTGCCGAGGTAAGGAGTGAACCACAAAAAAACAGTATTCCTATTTTTGTGCTGCACGAAGGAACCAAAGTGTATGTTTTGCAAACAGTCGCCAATTGGAAAAAAGTACAACTAACAGATGATACAGAAGGTTGGATAGATAGTAGTGCGATTAAGGAAGTGAAGTGATAGTAATCTGTGATCCGTTTTTAGTGTTCGACTATTAAACGGAACACTAAAAAACGGATTGTCGATTAGTTCTTTTTTACATCGTTATACCATTTTTCGACAGTAGGAAAAACGAATCCTGCAATTTTTTGGATCGGATTGTAAAACAAGGAATTGTCAAGCGTTTCTTTTTTAGCGAAAACATTGTGGTAGTTTATTTTTTCAAAAACAGTCAAAACAATACTGATAATTAGTATGGTCTTCAAAACACGAAAAAAACCACCCCCCAATTTGTTTATCCAGCCCAAATAAGCAAAATCAGCTATTCCGGTAAGGAATTTCCCTAGTAGATTTATGCCAATTACGACTAATATAAAAGTCAAGAAAAAGGCAAAAACCTGAATGCTATTTGGATTCCAGTGAACAAATCTAGAGAGTATTTCTTTTATAAGGGAAGAAAATTTTAAAGCAAAATAAATTCCAAGTAGGAGCGAAACCAAAGAAGCCAATTCTACAAAAAGTCCATTTTTTGTCCCTTTATACATTCCAAAAACTAACAAACTACCCAAAATAATATCTAAAAAGCCCATATTCATTTATTCTAAAGTTAAAAAGGCAAATATAAAAGAATTATCAATTAACCGTTGTCAATTTTCAAGTTCTTATATTTGTAAAAAAAAAAGATTGCTGTTTAAAAAAAATAGACAGTCAATTCCGATAGCTATCGGTACTTAATCTATACAATCAAAAAAAAGAATGTCAAGAGACACACAACTAAAAGAACGCTGGGAACAGCTTGTACATATACTTTCTGAACAATTTTCGCAAGGAGAAGACCTCGACCTCGATGCCATCATTTACCTGATTGGTGTGCAGGAACTCGGAAAAGTGCACCGCGAATATAAGAAAGACGAGAAATTAAACCTGATGCACATAGCTATTTGCAGATTATTGGAACCGTATGGATTTTATGAATTCGAATTTTTTGATGAAGAAGGATGGCCACATTACAAAGTAAAGGAAGAGTTGCCACCACTAAAAGCAGGAGAGCAGTCGGTTTTGATGAAAGAAGCCATTGTTAGTTATTTTCTCGAAAGGGAACTTATTTCTTAATATGCAGTTTCTAATCTAAAAAAAACAGGTTTAGATTTGCCATAAAACTTTGAACCTGAAACCTGAAACAAATTTTAGAAACTTGAAACAAATTTTGTAAATTTGCAATCTCAATTATAGAATGAAAATGATAGATAAGATAAAAGAATATATTGGCGAAGCTCAAGCTTTTTCAACTCAAAATACAGCTGAATTAGAAGAATTCCGAATTAAATTCCTTGGAAGTAAAGGACTTTTAAAAGCTTTTTTTGCCGAATTTAAGAACGTGCCAAACGAAAGTAAGAAAGAGTTTGGTCAGGTAATCAATTTGCTAAAAACAGCTGCCGAAGAGAAAGTAAAAACAATACAGGAAGCTCTAGAAAACAAAGAAGAAAGTAATGGTTATTACGGCGATTTAACCCGTTCGGCAGAACCCTTGATTATTGGTTCTAGACATCCTATTTCATTGGTAAAAAATCAAATTATTGATATTTTTTCGAACATTGGTTTCAATGTTTCCGAAGGACCAGAAATCGAAGATGACTGGCATAATTTTACAGCATTGAACCTGCCAGAATATCATCCGGCAAGAGACATGCAGGATACGTTTTTTATACAAACCAATCCCGATATTTTGTTGCGTACGCACACTTCATCGGTACAAGTTCGCTATATGGAAAACAACAAACCGCCGATTCGTACCATTTCGCCTGGGAGAGTTTTTCGCAACGAAGCTGTTTCTTCTCGTTCGCACTGTATCTTTCATCAGGTCGAGGGATTGTATATCGACAAAGATGTTTCCTTTGCCGACTTAAAGCAGACGTTGCTTTATTTTACCAAAGAAATGTTTGGAAAATCAAAAATTCGTTTGCGACCGTCCTATTTTCCATTTACAGAGCCAAGTGCCGAAGTCGATATATATTGGGGTTTAAAAACCGAAACCGATTACAGAATCACCAAAGGAACGGGTTGGTTAGAAATAATGGGTTGCGGGATGGTAGACCCAAATGTATTGAAAAACTGCGGAATAAACCCTGATGAATACAATGGTTTTGCCTTTGGAATGGGAATTGAACGTATTGCGATGTTGTTGTATCAAATTGGAGACATTCGTATGTTTTATGAAAATGATATTCGTTTCTTGGAGCAATTCAAATCAAGTATATAATAAATAGAGTAACCCTATCAATCCCGATACCTATCGGGATTGATAGGGTTTGTTCTGTAACGAAATAGAAAATAGAAGTAAATAATTTTATCAACTTTGTCAAAGTTTCTTTATTATTATGAAAAAAGACATTATTATTCCCGAAGTAGAAAATGTATTCATCGCTGCTGTTCAAGAATGGAGTGACGACTTTATGGAAAAAGTGTGGTATGCTTATTTGGTAAATGACAGTGACTTTCTTATCGAAAGTGTAATGGTGGTTTCTAAAGCTTTTGGTACCATTGATGGCGAAATGAAGAAAACGTCGCTTTTACGTCATGCTTTTGTAGAAGTATCCCCAGTTTCTGTTGTAAAAATAGAAATGATAGCAGAAAGTGTTTTGGTTTTGAATAATGAATTCATGCTCACTTTTTTTATTGGAGATAAATTATATGACAAGAAATATATTTTTAAAAGCAATTCTATTCAGGAAAATTTTGTAGAGGAGGTTCCTATTTTATTTGTAGACGGAGTTATAGTGCGGTAAGTTTTTTTTGTGAATTTACTTTTGCGGTCTACCCAACCGCTATTTTTTATATAAGGCGTTTGTATTAATTGTTTCTTTTAAGGTTGTTATTTTTGTATCAACTTTTGTTCTGTAATTTTTATCGGTGCTTAATTTCATTGATTTGATGTAATTTAGTAAAGCATTTTCGAAGTCTTTATTTAATTCGTATACTTCTGCCAAACTATCGAAAGTGTTGTTCGATTTAGGATATTCTTCTGTGTTTAGAGTAAATACAATAATTGCTTCCCGATTTTTTTTATGCTGATTTAAAAGAATGTATCCAATAGAATTCAATTGCTCTTCTAAATTAACATTTAAATATTTGGGGTTGTTTCTTAGGGTAGTTAATGTATTTTTAAGATTAGATATGTTATTTTGGGCAGTTTTTAGCAAAGATTCATAGGCCAAAGAACTATAGTCTACAATATCGTTGTCAACCAAATAGGCAATATGGTTAACTATAGTGTCTATGTCAAAATCATTTGCTATGCCATTTGCTAAAAAGAGGATACTTAAATTATCTTTAGGAAAATTTCTGTAAGCAGTTATTCGTCCACCCGAAAAACCATATGACTGATGTCCATTTATTATGCGTTCGTCCCAACCAAAAGTGAATTTTTTATTTGTTTTTGTATATGGAAATGCTTCCCACATTTTATTTTTTGATTTGTCATTAATCAGTTTGTTATGGTTCAATTTGTTATCCCACAATATAAATTTATCCATTGTAATATTTAGTCCATTACAACTATTTAGGTAATTTCCGTTTTTCGGATGTTCTATTTGTATTTGACCAGTGTTATAATAAAAATAAGATGTGGCTCTGTTTGGGATGATGTCTCTCGAATCTGTCGAAAAACACACGTTTTTATTAGTTACTTGACTATCAAACTGATTTTTGGTAATAAACTCTTCAATGTTTTGTTTGCTCAATTTTTCTATAATCTTCTGAAGAAGCCAAAAGTTGGTTTGATTGTATGCGTATTTCTCTCCTTTTTTAAAATGGATAGAATCCATAAAAACGTTCTTCTTCACCTCGTTTTCGTCTAGTTGTTCATATTTTACAATATCAGGAAGTCCAGAAGAGTGTGCTAGTAAATGTTTTATTTGTATCGAATTCCAAGAACTTGGGAGGTTTAAAATGTATGTTGAAACGGAATCTTCTAAAGATAACTGACCCTTTTCGATAAGTTGAAAAATACCAGTTGCAATAATTGGCTTTGTTAAAGAATAGAGTCTAAAAATAGATTTATCAGTTACAGGTACATTATGTTCTATATTGGCTTTTCCATAATTATTTCGGAGAATTATTTTGCCATCTTTAATAATGGCAAGGGAAATGCCAGGGATTCCATGTCTTCCTTTTATTTGATATATATATATATATATATGCGAATCAAGAGTTGAAAAAGCAGTTGTTAAC
>JAYVGE010000446.1:0-6130 GCA_043772515.1 Flavobacterium sp.
CTTATGAAGTCTATCAATCCAGATGATTTTAAAGTTGTCGATAAAGTCGAGCTAAAAAAAAGGGCTACAAATTTGTTTGATCAAGCCGATGATGATCAAAAAGAGACCAAGTTGCGAAAGGTGCAAGAGAAATTGAGTGAGCTGCAGGATGTTATGTATGCGCATAATAAATATGGTGTTTTGATTTGTTTGCAAGGCATGGACACATCGGGAAAAGATAGCTTGATTCGGGAGGTTTTTAAGGAATTTAATCCGCGTGGTGTTGTGGTTCATAGTTTTAAAACACCTAATGCTACCGAATTAGAGCATGATTATTTATGGCGGCATTATTTGGTTTTGCCAGAGAAAGGAAAATTTGCAGTTTTTAATCGCACACATTATGAAAATGTATTGGTAACCCGAGTACATCCAGAATATATACTGAATGAAAATTTGCCAGAAATTGATAAAGTAGAAGATATTACAGCTCAGTTTTGGGAAAATCGTTTGGAACAAATTAATAATTTCGAGAAACATATTACGCAAAACGGAACGATTGTCTTGAAATTTTATTTTCACATGAGTAAGGAAGAGCAACGAAAGCGGTTGTTACGAAGGTTGGAAGAGCAAGAACATCATTGGAAATTTTCGCCAGGAGATTTGAAAGAACGCGAGCATTGGGAGCAATACATGCAGTATTACGAAGAGGCAATTAATGCTACAGCTACAGAAAATGCGCCTTGGTATATAATTCCTGCCGATGATAAAGTAATGGCACGTTACATTGTAGCCAAAATTATCTGGGAGGAAATGCAAAAACGAACCGATATAAAAGAACCAATGCTAGACCAGAAGGTAAAAACCAATTTTGAAATGTACAAAGCACAATTGAAGAAAGAGTAAAAAAAAATGCGATGAAATTTTAGGGGCATTTTTTTGTTTTTTCGAAAACAGCATGCTTTAGCTTGAATCCATAAGCAACTCGCAAAGCAATTTGATTGGTGTCGTACTCCGTGTATGCTTCATAACGCAAACTTAAATAGATATTTTTGCCAGTATATCCAATTTCTGGACCTAATAAATAAGTATCTTGTTTGTAGCTGTTTGTGACGGAAATTTCGCCCAAACTTCTCCTAAAACATAAAACGGGTCTTACCAAACAAAAGCTTTGAAACCTGTTTTATAGGAATAAATCATTAATTTTTTTAATTGTTATTTATAAAAAAATTAGTAAATCCTGTTGTAACTGTTACCGATTTTTTTTTTTAGAAGATTGTATTGAGACCGAGCATCACCGTCCAATGTCTAATTGTAAGTGTCAGTGGACAAACCAGCGTTTAAACCAATTTCTAAACGAAATTATTGATTGTAATTTTTAACTGCTGTTTCTTGTGCTAGCATATTACTTGATAATAATGCGATGCCAATACAAATAACATTTTAGTTCTTCCTGCAATTTTCATAGTTGTAATTTTATGTTTAATAATTCTGTTTTTTGGTTGTTTTTGGCTTTCTTTAAAAGCCAAAAGAACACTGTAAATGTAGAAGAGAAGTTTGTTTGAACTATTATAGAATTTTTGGGTTTTGTTGTAGAGTTTCTTTATTGGGATAAAAATTAACTAAAAATAAGGGGGTTTATTTTTAATTGTATCCATACAATCGAATGCTTCTATTTATCTTTGCTAATTCAAATAAAAAAGTAAAAAGTGAATTTATCTCAATATACCAAAGAGTTTTCCTATAATATTAAACTAGCCTATCCTGTGATCTTAGGAATGCTTGGTCATACTTTAATCGGAATCGTCGATAATTTTATGGTTGGTAATTTGGGCTCAACCGAGTTGGCTGCCGTTTCGTTAGGAAACAGTTTTATTTTTTTGGCTATGTCGGTTGGGGTTGGTTTTTCGACTGCAATCACTCCACTTGTTGCAGAAGCCAATGCCGAGCGTGACGATAAAAAAATTCGCTCGACTTTTCATCATGGACTATTGCTATGTATCGTTTTGGGTGTTTCTTTATTTGTTCTTACGGTTTTGTCTAAACAAATTATGTATCTAATGGATCAGCCCAAAGCGGTTGTAGTCTTGGCAGCACCTTATATCGACTGGGTTGCTTTCTCTTTGATTCCTGTTATTATCTACCAAGGGTACAAACAGTTTGCCGATGGATTGTCGAAAACAAAATACTCTATGTATGCCATTTTATTTGCCAATGTGGTTCATGTTTTTTTTAATTATGTATTGATTTATGGAGTTTGGATTTTTCCTAAATTGGGTATTATTGGTGCTGCACTCGGTACCGTGATTTCTAGAATATTAATGGTTGTTTTTATGCACTATTTGATGAAAACTAACTCGACCTTAGCATATTATTTTGATGCTTTTAGTTTCAAAGAAATAAAAAAAACAATGCTCAAAAAAATTGCCGATTTAGGTTTTCCTTCAGCCATGCAAATGGTTTTCGAAGTGACTTTATTTACCGCAGGAATCTGGCTTTCGGGGACTTTAGGAAAAAATAACCAAGCAGCCAACCAAATTGCATTAATCTTAGCATCTTCTACTTTTATGGTGGCTATGGGGCTAAGTGTTACGGCTATGATACGGGTGAGTCATTCTAAAGGTATTGCAGATTTTAAAAATTTGATTATTATCTCTCGTTCCATTTTTTTACTGGCTATTATTTTAGAAACTTTTTTTGCTCTAATCTTTGTTGTTTTTCATAATTACTTACCACATTTGTTTCTCAATATGACCGATCCAGCGCAAGTAATTGATAACAAAGAGATCATTCTCATTACAGCCAAATTACTGCTAATTGCTGCCGTTTTTCAAGTTTCAGATGGGATTCAAGTAGTAGTTCTGGGGGCTTTACGTGGTTTGCAAGATGTAAAAGTTCCTATGTATATTACTTTTGTAGCTTATTGGGTAATTGGTTTTCCTATATCTTTTTATTTGGCAAAATATACCGATTTGAAAGCCGCTGGTATTTGGATTGGATTTCTAGCAGGATTAACCACTGCAGGAGTATTTTTGTATATTCGTTTTGCAAGATTGACCAAAAAGCTAGTTCTGGAAAATAATAAAGAATAGAGTTTCTCTGTCAAAATGTAACTTCTGTTCTTTTTTTGCGTACAATAAGCATATCAACTAAACCATTTTGCCAAATGATACTATTTATTATTCTAGGAGTTATTTTGCTTATCGTAAGTTTTACTCTAAAAAACAATGTCAATCCGTTTTCTAAATTTTCAAATCTTCTAAAAATAAGTGGGGTTTTACTAGTTGTTTTAGGTTTGTTCTCATCAATGTTCAAGCAAATAGATGCAGGAAAAGTAGGTGTTAAATCACTTTATGGAAGTGTTCAGTCCGATGTGCTAGAGAGCGGCTTGCACCTTATAAATCCACTTTTGGATGTAACCGATTTTGACGTTCAAACTCAAAATTATACCATGTCTGCGATACACGGTGAGGGTGCGCAAGAAGGAGACGATGCCATTCGGGTTTTATCCAATGACGGATTGGAAGTAGTAATTGATCTAACTGTTTTGTATCGTGTCTCGCCACAAGATGCCCCCAAAATTTTTAAACAAATTGGAGTTAACTATTCGGACAAAATTGTTCGTCCAGTGACCCGAACCCGTATTCGAGACAATGCCGTTTATTATGATGCTGTTGCTTTGTATTCGACTAAAAGGAATGAATTTCAGCAACGAATTTTCAAAACTATTGAAGCCGATTTTAAAGGAAGAGGACTGGTTTTGGAGCAGTTATTGATTCGAAACATAAATTTACCAACCTCTGTAAAAGCAACTATAGAGAGCAAAATTAATGCCGAACAAGATGCGCAAAAAATGACTTTCGTGCTTCAAAAAGAAAAACAAGAAGCCGAACGAAAAAGAGTAGAAGCACAAGGTATTGCCGATTATCAACGTATTATTTCAACGGGTTTGTCGGATAAACAATTGCAATACGAACAAATTAAAGCCCAGAAAGAATTGGCAGCTTCTCCAAATACTAAAATTATTTTTATGAATGGCAAAGGAACGGCACCAGTTATTTTGTCTGATAAATAGTTTTTTTTAAAGTTTATTCGGTTATTTGTCCTGTCGTTTAGCTCAATTACCAATGCCACAAGTTAACGAATAAAAAAATTTAACGAATAAATACTAAAATGGAATTACCTAAATTTTTACTAGGAGACAATACAGATTTTCCCGAAGATATTTTTATTATTCATCTCGATTATCCTCGATTTATCATCAATCTAAAAGATGATGAAGTTGAGTTTATAGAAGAAGCCGAAGATCTAGACGAAGGAGAACTTAATGCCGAAATGGAAGGCTTGATTGTTCTTGCTAATGAGTTTTACGATAGAGAAATCAAAAGATTTGAAGACGAAGGGTAAGATTATTTTGTAAATTGAAAACCAAAAATGGTTGTAAATGATTAATAGCATCATTTGCAACCGTTTTTTTTCTTAAATAAATAGATAGGTATGTTTTGAATAAATTATTTATGATGGTTTTTAAGGGGGGATTAGTTTTAAGTTTGGAAATAAGTATCCAATAAAATCTGAGCAGCTGTAAAAGGAGACATTGTGTCATTTTGAACTGCTTTTTTATGTTTTTTTAATAATTTCTGAATTTCAGGATGATTGTAAAAATTCGATGTCAGTTGCTCGTTAATTGTTTCTAACATCCAATATCGATTTTGTTCTTTTCTCTTTTCAAAAAAATAACAGTTCGTTTTGGTTAATTCTAGAAAGTTTAAAATAGTTTCCCAGATTTCAGGAATTCCATCTTGTGTAACAGCGCTACAAGTTGATGTTGTGGGTGTCCAACCCGATTTTTTTGCAGGAAATAAATGCAATGCTCTGTTGAATTCTGTTTTTGCTATATTGGCTTTTCCAATGTTATCTCCATCAGCTTTATTGATAACAATTGCATCTGCCATTTCCATGATTCCTCTTTTTATGCCTTGTAATTCATCACCCGCTCCAGAAATTTTTAGCAACAAAAAATAATCAACCATACTGTGTACTGCTGTTTCACTTTGTCCTACACCAACGGTTTCTATCAGAATAGCTTCAAAACCAGCAGCTTCACAAAGTGTTATAGCTTCGCGAGTTTTCCTAGCTACACCGCCCAAAGTTTCTCCAGAAGCCGAAGGGCGTATGTAGGCATTTTTGTCCTTAACCAATTCTTCCATTCTTGTTTTGTCTCCCAAAATGCTCCCATGAGAAATAGTACTGCTAGGATCTACTGCTAATACGGCTACTTTTTTTCCTAAACCCGTTAGGTGTTTTCCAAAAGCTTCTATAAAAGTACTTTTTCCTACACCAGGAACCCCGGTGATACCTATTCGGACAGATTGGTTGGCGTGTGGTAAGCAATTTGTAATAACTTCATTAGCTTTTGCCAAATGGGTAATATTTGTGCTTTCTACAAGGGTAATTGCTCGGCTCAAAGCAGTTATGTTTCCGGTCAAAATCCCTTCGACCAGTTCTACAGAAGAGGGCTGTTTTTTTCTAAATTCTCGAATTTGACTCACGGCGTTAGAGCTAATTATCTCTGGAGAGGCAATCCCTGGTTTTTCATACAGCGTACGAGTGTTTTTTTTCTGATCAGGCAAAATCTAGTAGTTTAAGTAATCGTTGTTTAATAAAAAGTTGTAAAATTACTTCTTTGTTAAAACTTTGTATTTACAAAGAGTAAAAGTAATTGTTTTTCTAACAAATTGTTTTTTAAACTCTTTATATTTTTGAATCTTAAAATTAAAAAGCATGAATTTTATAACAAGGATCTAAATATTTTCAGGAGCTATTTCCTGCTATCCGCTATATCTTTTGTGGCTTGATTGCTTCGTTCCTCGCAATGACAAGCCAAACAAAAGCATGTCGCTGCTATCAGGGCTAGGGCAGTAGTTGATCTAAGATTTTAGCTTGATGAAATCTATCTATTATATAAGGTAGGATTAAAAGTAGAGCTAATCAATCGTTAAATTTTTCAAGTATCATTCTTCGTTCTCTGATCCTGTCGCTTCTCGGTCGCTGAGCTTGTCGAAGTGCTATTCTATCGAATCGATACTCTATCATGCCACCTATTCAGCACTTTAAAGAAAAGATTATCAAAACGGTAAAAAAAAGTAAATAA
>JAYVGE010000447.1:0-16335 GCA_043772515.1 Flavobacterium sp.
AACATTATGGTATGCAAGAATTAGTAATAAAAGAAAATGCCTAAAAAATTCTCTTCCTACATACAAGCAGATTCCAAAGACTGTGGTCCTACCTGTTTAAAAATTATTGCCAAGTATTATGGCAAAACCATCAACATTCAAGAATTAAGAGATTTTAGTGAGACTACTCGAGAAGGTAGTAATTTATTATTTCTGAGTGATGCAGCCGAGAAAATAGGCTTTAGAACTTTGGGAGTAAAACTCAATTTAAAAAGTCTAGAAGAAGTGCCTTTGCCTTGTATTTTGCATTGGAACAAAGAGCACTATGTAGTCCTATATAATGTTAAAAAAGGAAGGTACTTTATTTCAGACCCCGGTTTTGGGTTAATTGAGTATAATGAATTCGATTTTATAAAATTTTGGATAGGGAATAATGCCGACGAAACCACTCCAGAAGGTATTGCCTTATTACTCGAAGCTACTCCAAAATTCTTTCAGTCAGAGTTTGATAAAGAAGACAAAAAAGGACTCGGTTTTGGATTATTGTCCCAATACGTATTGCGATACAAATCTTTTTTAATGCAGTTAAGTATTGGTTTATTGGCAAGTAGTTTGTTACAACTTATTTTTCCATTTCTAACACAAAGCATTGTCGATGTTGGCATTCAGAACCAGAATATTCATTTTGTTTACCTTATACTGTTTGCGCAACTGTTCCTTTTTGCGGGGAGAATTGGGCTAGAACTTATCCGAAGTTGGATATTGTTGCACCTTTCGACGAGAATAAACATTTCCTTGATTTCGGATTTTTTTATTAAATTAATGAATTTGCCCATTTCTTTTTTCGATGTCAGGATGACTGGGGATATTATGCAACGTATTAATGACCATCATCGTATCGAAAAAATCCTTACTACCTCTTCCCTCAATGTATTGTTTTCTGTAATCAATATGTTTATTATGGGAGGTGTTTTGGCGTATTATAATCTTAAAATATTTTTTGTTTTCTTTGCTGGGAGTCTGTTGTATTTCGGTTGGATTACGTTGTTTCTAAAACGCAGAGAAGCACTAGATTACAAACGTTTTTCGGAGGTGAGCCAGGAGCAAAGCAAAGTCATGGAGCTCATCAACGGCATGCAGGAAATAAAACTTCACAATGCCGAAAAGCAAAAACGTTGGGGGTGGGAGTATGTACAAGCAAGATTGTTTCGAGTTTCTATAAAAGGCTTGGTTCTGGAACAAACACAAACCACTGGTTCCTCTGTAATCAATGAATTAAAGAATATTTTTATCATTTTCCTTTCGGCAAAATTGGTTATCGATGGTGCTATTACTTTGGGGATGATGATGGCTATAAGTTCTATCGTAGGAAGTTTGAATGGTCCAATTGCCCAACTTATTGAGTTTGTCCGTGAACTGCAAGATGCCAAAATTTCCTTGGCACGTTTGTCTGAAATTCACGATAAAGAAGACGAATCGCAACAAGAAATACATCAAACACACGATATTCCACAAGACAGTGATATTGTAATAAAAGATTTGTCTTACCGTTATTTGGGTTCTGATATTCCTGTTTTGAACAATTTGAATTTAACTATTCCTACACGAAAAGTTACCGCTATTGTAGGAGTGAGTGGAAGCGGAAAAACTACCTTGATGAAATTATTACTTAAATTTTATGATCCAGACAACGGTGAAATAAATTTAGGAAATACCCAGCTCAAAAACATAGCCCAGAAATCTTGGAGAGACAACATTGGAGCTGTAATGCAAGAAGGATTTATTTTTAATGATACTATTGCCAATAATATTGCCGTTGGAGTAGATTTGATTAATAAACAACGATTGATATACGCCGCAGACGTAGCCAATATCACAGACTATATTTTAGGTTTACCCCTTGGATATAACACAAAAATTGGTTCGGAAGGAGTTGGAATGAGTACTGGACAAAAACAACGATTACTTATTGCCAGAGCGGTTTACAAGAATCCCGAAATGTTGTTTTTTGATGAAGCTACTTCGGCTTTGGATGCCAATAATGAAAAAGTGATTATGGAAAAACTAGCTCTTTTCTTCAAGAACAAAACGGTAGTAGTAATAGCACATCGATTGAGTACTGTGATGAATGCCGATCAAATTGTCGTGCTCGACAAAGGCAAAATTATCGAGATAGGAAGCCACACCGCATTGGTAGAACAAAAAGGAAATTATTTTGAATTGGTTAGAAATCAATTGCAATTAGGGAATTAAGAGAGAGGATGGGAATAAGGAGTTATGCTTCAGATTTCCAATTTTATCATATAAATAATCATAATTTAAAATAAAACATTAAAAATGCCTGAATTACCAACTTCCAATTCCCAACTTCAAACTCCCGACTTCCAGCTTCGTAGCGAAGAAGTTCAAGATATTCTTACTCGTGTCCCACATTGGATGATTCGATGGGGAACCGTTTTGATTTTTGGAATCATTCTAATGCTTTTTTTCGTGTCTTGGTTTTTAAAGTATCCAGATATTGTTAAAACTGAAATTACGATAACAACCACTATTCCTCCAGAAAAACTAGTAGCGAAAACTACCGGTAGAATCGAAGCTATTTTGGTAAAAAATAAAACAGCTATTTTAGATAACACTACGCTTGCTGTAATGGAGAACAATGCCAATTATAAAGATATTTTTAGATTAAAAAATAGTCTCGATCATTTTGATTTAAATGGGAGTAAAAAATTTCCTTTTCATTTACTAAAAAATGCACAGTTAGGCGATGTAGAAAATGCATATGCCGTCTTTCAGAAAGAGTATGTGGCAGAGGAATTGAATACACAATTGCAACCTTTTCAGGTAGAAAATAAAGCACAACATGCCGAAAATACTCAAATTGCAACTCGTTTGCATATTTTGGAACAACAAAAAATTATTAACGAAAGTGAATTGCAACTCCAAAAAAACGATGTCAATCGATTCGAAATTTTGTATGGCAAAGGAGTAGTCTCTACTCAAGAATTCGAAAACAAGAAATTAGGGTATCTTCAAGCCGATAAAAATTATAAAAGTCTACTTTCGTCTATCTCTCAATTAAAATCTGCCTTAATCGAAAATTCAAAATCCAGCCAAAGTACAGCAATAAACAGTACCAAAGAAAATGTAAATTTAGACCGAAGCGTAACACAGTCTTTTTACCAATTAAAAAAGGCAATAACAGATTGGGAATTGACTTATACTCTAAAATCATCCATTGCTGGGGTTGTTACTTTTTTGCAAATCTGGACAGAAAATCAGACCATCACTTCTGGCGATAACGTATTTTCTATAATACCTAATACCCAAAAAGGATATATAGGAAAAGTAAAGGCTCTAGCATTGAATTCTGGAAAAATTAAAATAGGACAAAAAGTGAATATCCGTTTATTCAATTTCCCTGACAGGGAATTTGGTGCTCTTAAAGGGGTAGTTAAGAATATTTCACTAGTTCCAGACAAAGACGGTAATTTATTGCTCGATGTTACGCTACCAAAAGGACTAAAATCTTCCTATAATAAACGAATCCCTTTTCAGCAAGAAATGAAAGGATCCGCAGATATTGTCACCCAAGATTTGCGATTGTTAGAACGTATCTTGTACCAGTTTAGGGATATTTTTAAAACAGAATAGTTTTTTTTATAATTACAATGTTTCCTATCAGACTCCGTAATCTTATTATTTTAACGTAATATTATTTAGAATAATTATAAATAATTTTTTATATTTGTTTTAAATAAGTATAACATGAATGAAATAGAGAAAATATATTATAATGATTTTGGAATGGCTTTTTACTGGAGAAAAGAAAATGAAACAGTAGCAGAAAAAATACAATTGATATTTAAAGAAACAGGATTTTACTTTTCTGTTTCAGAACTCAAAACATTTACTTGTCTGATTGAAGACAGTTTTCAAAAAAATAAATGTTGCGAAGAATGTGCTTTGAAAAATCAATGCCATAAATTTTTATTAAAAACACCTTGTGACCAAATTGATTTGGCCGTATCGATTAAAGAGCTAAGTGCCATAAAAGACTTAGTTGGTGGAACTTTATTCAAGATAGAGTTAGTTAATTTTGTATATGGAGCAGGCAGAAATTAAAACCACCAAAGGGTCTATAAACACCTAACAAGGAATGGTTAATAATTATAGGACAATCCGTTAAGCAGCCCAGAATTGATTTTCTTGACAACCCAAAAATCTTTCGGACTTCACAAATTCCCGCAGATTTCAAGAAAGTGATTTTGGGACTTTGACAAAGAGTTGCTAACTGAGAAAAGCCTTCTAAATAGAACGCGGATGACACCGATTGGCTAAGGCCAAAACACAGAAGAAAAGGATTTTAGAGAAGAGTTAGATAGAATTAATTTGTGAATCCTAATTCTATCGGGACTGAAATCTGTATCAATTAATAGATTGAAGTTTTTATATTTATGCAACAATTCGCATGATAATCTTATTGATTTTTTCTAACAGCCCCTAGTAAAGGGTTTGTTTTAAAACATTTACTTATATAAAATCAAATAAAAAACACATTCCAGATTTGTGTAACTCTATTTTTTATCTTTGAAATATGAAGAGCAAAAAAAGTTACATTCCGATAAAAATTTTTATTAGTTATTTTGTTTTAGCCACTCTTTTTATAGGGGTATCTTGGTACTTATATTCTCAAAAAGTCGTTTTCTCTAGAATTGAAAATAAAATTGCCAACAATAACAATACAATACTAAAGCTGAGTAACTTGCTCTCTACTATTTATGAAACGGAAAGCTTTTCTAGAAAAACGATACAATCAAATTCTGAAATAGATTTTAAAATTTATATCTCAGAAACCGACACTTTGAAAAGTGAAATCGATAAGCTAAAAAAAATAACATCAACCCAACACCAAGCTCAATTATTAGACAGTTTAAAGTTTTTGATCTCCAAAAAAACAGAAAACATACGAGAACTAAAGAAAATAAAAAACAAAGAAACAGAAGAAGCCGTTGTTAAAAATGCTATTGATAATTTGACCAAAATCGAACTCTCCTTGCGAAGACTTGAACTAAAAGATTTCGTAAAAAATCCTTCGGCCATGGGCGTCTATCAACGAAGTGTTCTAAAGAAATATGTCTCGTATCTCAACCAGAATATACCCGATGATAATACCAATACATTGAGCAAAAAAACATCAGATTCTATTTTAATTGCTTCCAAAGTAGTGCTAAATGAGGTAAAAAAAGAAAGCGAAGAAAGAAGAACAAACACCAATTTTGAGGAAAAAAAATTATTACAAAACGAGCTTTCAATATCCGAGCAATTGCGAAAAATAGTAAGTGCTATCGAAAAACAAATCCTATTTGATACCACTACTAATAATCTTGAAAAAGAAAATTCCTTAAAAAAAACGAATCAAATTTTGACGGCGACAGCCGTAATTGGACTGCTTTTAAGCTTGTTTTTCTCGATATTGATTCTTCATGATTTTTCCAAAACACAGTCCTACAAAACCAAATTAGAAATTGCCAACACCAATACCCAGAGACTCCTAAAAAGTAGGGAGCAACTAATTTCGACCGTGAGCCACGATCTAAAAACACCCTTGAACACCATCGTTGGCTATGCTGAACTCTTGGGTAACTCAGAGCTTACGCCAAAACAATTGTATTTTGCAAAAAACATCAAAGGCTCCTCGGCATACATATCCAAGTTGGTACAGGATTTACTCGATTTTACTCAAATAGAAGCGGGCAAGATTACCATTGAGAACATTCCTTTTTCTTTAAACACTATTGTAAACGAAGTTGCCAAGAGTATTCAGTCCGTTTACTCCTATAAAGCAATTACGCTGTGTATCGAAATCGATAAAAAATTGAATCAAAATATACTTGGTGATCCATTTAGATTAAGACAAATTCTAGAAAATATTATAGGCAATGCATTTAAATTTACCGAAAAAGGGTTCATTAAAATTAACGTAAATGCTCATCTAGAAACAAATTTGATTCTCCTGAAAATCGAAGATTCTGGAATTGGAATAGATTCAAAAAAACAACACTTAATTTTTGAAGAGTTTACACAAGCAGACGATACCATCGAAAAAAAATACGGAGGATCTGGTTTAGGACTTACTATTTCTAAAAAAATTATAAGCATTTTAGGAGGCAAACTAAGCGTAAGCAGTGTTTTGGGTAAAGGAAGTGTTTTTGAAGTTGAGTTGCCGTTGCAATATGATACCAATCCATTGCCAGTTAAAGCTTCCATTATAGCCCTTAAAAAAGAATTTACAGTAATTGTAGTAGACGACGACATTCATTTATTACAATTAACCGCCGAAGTTTTAAGCCAACAGAATTATAAAATTCATTCCTTTCGTAAAGCTTCTGATGCACTCAAAGCGATGAGCGACATTTATTTCGATTTGGTTGTCACCGATATCCAAATGCCCGAAATCGATGGTTTCCTATTTATAAAAAAACTCAAAAATTCGGAAACTATCAATTACAAAAACCAGCCAATCATTGCTATCACTGGCAGGACAGATTTAGATCTAGAAATCTATAAAAAAGCTGGTTTTACATTGGTTATCCAAAAACCGTACGCACCAAAAGCGTTGCTCGAAGTAATAGTCTCGGTCTTAAACGACCCGAAAATTCATCAGGATTTAAACCCAAAAAAAGAAGTGCCAAACACGGGAGAAACGTATTCATTGGCCGCATTACAGTTATTTTTTACAAACGAAAACCTCGCTCTAAAAGACTTTTTGGTAACTTTTATGGCAAACACAAATAAAAATTTAGGCGAATTAGACAACGCTATTCTAAAAAATAATTTTCTGGAGATCAAAGAAATTGCGCACAAGATAAATCCCATGTTCAAGCAAATTCAAGCGCAAGAAATTAGTGCTATTTTGAACGATTTGGAGTTGAAAGATTTTTCTATAGTAGAAATCAAAGCAAATGCCAACACCTTAAAAACTAAAATCACAGCATTATTCTTGCTTTTAGAAAAGGAACAAACCACTATGCACTAAAAGTCTAGAAGGTCAGGGCAAACGCTTTTAAAAAAAAGTTAGACACGAATTACACCAATTTACACGAATAATTACTTTTTGAATTACACAAATCTTCATAACTCGTGAAATTTATTTTTTTAAAATTTGTGCTAATTCGTGTAATTCGTGTCGAATAACGTTAAAGGCGTTTGCCCTGTCTGCAAGGTTGAAAAACGTAATATTTAGCACGAATTAATTAGTAAAATTAGTGTTTGTTTTTTTAGAAGTAAATGCACTAAATTGCCTAGTTTTAAACTATATTGGAGACTATAAAACTAATTTATATTGTGTAATTTCAGCTTGTTGTACAATGTTTTTCGACTTATTTTTAGCAATTTAGCAGCTTCCGACTTGTTGTTTTTGGTTTGATTCAAGGCTTCTAAAATAGATTCTTTCTCGTTTTCGGACAAAGAAAAATCGGGCGTTTTATTGTTCGTGTTTTCAAAAATTTCCATCGGTAACGCCGTTTTTTCTATCCAATCACCTTGTGACAACAAGGCTGCCCTTTTGATACAATTTTGAAGTTCTCGAAGGTTTCCAGACCAATTGTAGTGCTGAAATAGGGTTACTACTTCGGGCGAAAAACCGATGTAATTCTTGTTTAATTGTTGGTTGGCTTTTTCGAGAAAAAATTCTGCGAAAATCATTAAATCTTCGTCCCGATCTACTAATGAAGGAGACTCGATAGAGAATTCATTAATTCTGTGGTACAAATCTTCTCTAAAATCGCCATTTTTTATAGCTTCTCGAAGATCTTCATTGGTGGCTGTAATTACCCGAATATCTACATCAATTTCTTTGTTACTTCCTACTGGCTTAATTTTCCGTTCTTGAAGTGCTCTCAAAAGCTGAATCTGATTTTCATAGGATAGATTCCCTATTTCATCCAGAAAAAGCGTCCCCCCATTCGCAGCTTCAAAACATCCGATTTTGTCATTTATAGCGCCCGTAAAAGCCCCTTTTAGATGCCCAAAAAATTCACTTGCTGCTAACTCTTTCGGAATGGCACCACAATCTAAAGCTATAAAATCATTGTTTTTTCGAGAACTTTTTTGATGAATACTCTTTGCAATAATTTCTTTACCCGTTCCGCTCTCTCCTATAATTAGTACTGAGATGTCTGTCGGACTAACTAATGCTATATACTTCTCTAATTTTTTGGAGGCGGGAGAAATTCCTACTACAAACTCATTCTTGTCTTTTTTAGGCTTGGCAATCGTTTTGATTGGCAAAGTACTTACCGAATTTTGTAATGTGTTAGCGATAACCAGCAAGACTTCTTCGGGATTAAATGGCTTAGAAATATAATCCGAAGCCCCATTTTTTATGGCATTAACGGCAGTACTTACATCCGAATATCCAGTCATAAGAATCACAGGAACGGACGGATAGAGTGCTTTAAATTCGGTCATAAGTTTTATTCCGTCATAATTAGGCAGTCTCAAATCTGTGATTATAAGGTCGAACAACTCCTCTTTGGCCTTAATTTTTGCCTCTTCGGCAGAAAAAGAAGTGGTGACGACATACGTGTTTTTTGTCAGAAATTTTTCTAACAATTTACAAAAAGTAACATCGTCCTCAATCAATAAAATGGTAGCCATTTAGTATATTTGTTTAATGGCTAAAATAAAGTTATTATTATTGGTTTTTCATAAAAATAGCAAAAAAAAGAGATTACATAAGCAATCTCTTTTTAAAAAACAACCAATAAATATTCATAAAATTATTTATGTATCAAGTTCCCAGCAGCATCTGAGTAAACAGTAGCTTTCTGGTCTTTAACTGTGATTTCTAATTTATATTCCTTTTTTTCATTTACAAACGCCTTGTCTAATACAGCATCAGGTTGCACTGTTTTCAAAGCTACTTTTACAGCATCGGGCACTTCTTCTATTTTAATTTCTTTAAATTCTTCTCCAATTACAGCAATTTTAGCTATTAAATTTGAAATTGGAAGTGTTGTTGTAGCAAAAGTTGAAAAACTTCCTAAAACGACAGCGGCTAATACAATTGATTTTTTCATGTGATATACTATTTTATTTTTAATACTTATTTTTTAATGTGGTATTATTTTTTAATCCAAGCTCCCGTTGCATCTGCATAAAGCGAGCCCACTTTTTCTCCTACGGTAACTTCTAGCTTGTATTCCTTCTTTTCGTTTACATAGGCTTTGTTAAGGATTGCGTCTGGGTATGCTTTTTTCAAAGCTACTTTTATAACTTCGGGTATTTCTTCGATTTTAACCTCGGTGTATTCTTCCTGAATAGAGGGGACGCCAACCATCGCATTAGAAATAGATAGATTTGTTGTTGCAAAAGTTGAAAAACTTCCTAAAACGATAGCGGCTAATACAATTGATTTTTTCATAAGTATAAAGATTTAAATGTAATTATTTTTACAATTGACCTATTGAAATTATCATACCACAAATTTCAATACTTAAAAAATAACATAAATAGTTAATTTTCAAAGTATTGATGTTTTAAAACAAAATTTACAACTGTGTAAAGTGTGTACTTTTAAGAAATAAGTGTATTCATTTTACACATAAATAGAGTACTTTTAGCCCCAGATTCAAATACAAATCGATTATGAAAAAAATAAGTTTTATACTATTGACCATGATGAGCATAAATGCAATAGCACAAAATGTAATGACCCCAGAATTATTATGGAAGTTAGGAAGAATAACTCCATTGGGAATTTCTAAAGACGGAAAAAATGTAGTTTACAAAGTTTCGACTCCTTCTGTCGAAGACAACAAATCGAATTCTAAGTTTTATATTTTACCGATTATTGGTGGCATTGCAACAGAAGTTAGTGACACCAAAGAGCTACTTATTGACAAAAACATTTCTCCAGACGGAAACTATTTGGTCTACAATGAGGAGGTAAAAGTAGATAAAATAAACGGAAAAGATTATTATCCCGAATTGGACAAATCGAATGCGCAGGTCTACAACGGATTGGATTATCGCCACTGGGACACCTGGAATGAAGGGAAATTTAATCATGTTTTTTATAAAGAAAATAAAAAAGGAGCCGTAGGAATCGATATTCTTAAAGCAGAAAGCTTCGACAGTCCACAAAAACCTTTTGGCGGTGACGAAGATTATATCTGGTCTCCCGACAGCAAGAACATATTGTATGTATGCAAGAAAAAAGCTGGAACAGCCTATGCCATTTCTACCGACACCAATATATATGAGTACAATCTAGAAACCCAAAAAACGACAAACAGAACGGAAAGTAATTTAGGTTACGATATGGCACCTCAGTTTTCGCCTTCTGGTAATTTGACTTGGTTGCAAATGAAACGCGACGGGTACGAAGCCGACAAAAACGATCTTGTGGTTCGTTTTAATGGCACCAACATAAACCTTACCGCCAATTGGGACGGAACGGTAGACCATTTTATTTGGAGTTCCGATGCCAAAAAAGTTTATTTTGTAGCCCCTATCGATGGAACAAAACAATTGTTTGAAGTAAATTTTCCTGGTTTAACAAAGATTGCAATTACGGTAAAACAAATTACCACCGGAGATTTTGACGTAAATGATTTAATTGGTTTTTCTGGCGACAACATCCTTACTACAAGAACGGATATGAATCATGCCCCCGAAATTTTTTCTTATAATTTAAAGAAAAAAAGCTGGAAACAACTATCAAATATCAACACTGCTACCTATGATTCATTGACATTAAGCAAAACCGAAAAAAGATATGTTACCACTACCGATGGCAAAAAAATGTTGGTTTGGGTAATTCTTCCCCCAAATTTTGATGCTACCAAGAAATACCCAACGCTGTTATTTTGTCAAGGTGGCCCTCAATCTCCGTTGACACAATCCTATTCCTTTCGTTGGAATTTTTCTTTAATGTCCGCCAATGGGTATATTGTTGTAGCACCAAACCGCCGTGGTATGCAGGGTCACGGAGTAGCATGGAACGAACAAATTAGCAAAGATTGGGGCGGACAAGTAATGGATGATTACTTATCGGCAATTGATGCTGTTGCCAAAGAAAAATATGTAGACACCGCACGTTTGGGTTGTGTTGGGGCGAGTTATGGTGGTTATTCTGTTTTTTATTTAGCAGGAATACACAACAATAGATTCAAATCTTTTATTGCACACGATGGTGTTTTTAATACCCAAAGTATGTTCGGAACCACCGAAGAAGTTTTCTTCAACAACTGGGATTTTGGTGGTCCTTATTGGGAAAAAGACAATAAAGCGGCTCAAAAAACATATACCATTTTTAATCCAATCAATTTGGTCGACAAATGGAATACTCCGATATTAATCATTCAAGGAGGGAACGATTTTAGAGTACCCATCGGACAATCGCAAGAAGCTTTTCAAGCGGCACAATTGCGGGGTATAAAAAGTCGATTCTTATATTTTCCTGAAGAAAACCATTGGGTCTTAAAGCCTCAAAACGCACAGGTCTGGCAGAAAGAATTTTACAAATGGCTCAAAGAAACCTTGTAAAAACCTAATTTTTTGTTAATTTAGCAAATATCGACTAACATTTTTGTTTTTTTACGACTTATTATAAAACCCCAAATTAATTAAAAAGAATGTATAAATTCCCAATTAAATCCCTGTTTATTGCAACAAGCCTATTTGTTGGTGTACACACCATTTCTGCTCAAGATGGCTTAGTAAATTCACTAAAAATAAACGCTAGTGAAAAAAGCAAAGAGAGCTTCAAATTTACAGACGTAATCAATTTGGCTACGACATCGGTAAAAAACCAAGGTTCATCAGGAACTTGTTGGAGCTATTCTACCAATTCTTTTCTAGAGTCAGAAATGACTAGAATAGGGAAACAACCCGTAGAATTGTCACAAATATTTTCTGCCCGAAATGTTTATGTAGAAAAAGGCAAAAATTATGTTCGGATGCATGGGGCAGTAACTCTGGGAGACGGAGGAGCACTACACGATGTAATTAATATGTACAAAAAATATGGCGCAATGCCACAAGAAGCCTATACTGGATTAAATTACGGAACTTCGAAAAATAAATTTGCTGAAATGGGCGGGCTTATCGAAGGTCTATTAGCGGCAGCGGTTAAGAATCCAAATGGAGAACTGACTCCAAACTGGGAAAAAGCATACGCTGCCGTGATTGATTCCTATCTTGGAGAAATTCCAAAAAGCTTCAACTACAAAGGCAAAAGCTATACTCCTCAAACCTTTGCAAAAGAAATTGTAGGTATTAATGCAGACGAGTACATCGAAATGTCTTCTTTTACGACAGCTCCTTATTACACAAAAACGATGTTAATGGTACCAGACAACTGGTCTTTTGATCAAGTTTATAATGTAAAGATGAACGACATGACCGACATTATCGACAACGCCCTAAAAAGTGGTTATACAGTGGCATGGGCTACCGATGTGAGCGAAAAAAGCTTTAGCTGGAAAAATGGAGTTGCTTATATTCCGACTAAATTAGCAGACGATATGACTGCCGAAGAAAAAGCAGACATGTTTAATGGTCCGAAGCCAGAATTAGAAATTACCGAAGAAATGCGTCAGAAAGCATTCGACAATTACCAAACTACAGACGATCACGGAATGCACATTGTGGGTATTGCCAAAGATCAAACTGGAAAAGAATATTATATCGTAAAAAACTCTTGGGGAGCAACCAACGATTACAAAGGTTTTTTGTATGTGAGCAAAAATTTTGTAAAATACAAAACCACCGCTTTCTTAGTAAACAAAGGAGGAATTCCTGCTGATATTGCAAAGAAATTAGGCGTTTAGTCTCGTTAGAACACAATAGAAATCCCGTCTCAGATTATTTGAGACGGGATTTTTTTTGGCTTAAAACGCTTAATTCTACATTTTATTCGGGCGTTACCCTTCGTAAAAACTACGGGTCGGGCTTTCCGTTCCCGCTTTTTTTTATTCGTTACCTTCGACAAGCGTTCGACTGAGCTCACGCCGAAGTCTCAGGCAACGAATAAAAAAAGAGCTCCACTACTATCCCTCACGCAAACCAACTGCCTACAAACAAAATTGCTCTAATCTAAATGTTGTTATTTGTAGAATTAAGCGAAAACTACATAAAAAAATAGCCTTACAATTAAGCAAGGCTATTTTTTATATAGAATTAAACACTTTTATTCTTGTACATTCATTTTGAAAGTATCCATAAAAGCAGTGGTGTAATCTCCTGCAATATAACGAGGATCATCCATTAATTGTCTATGAAAAGGAATGGTAGTTTTGATACCTTCGATTACAAACTCATCTAATGCTCTTCTCATTTTGCTAATGGCTTCTTCACGAGATTGTGCAGTAGTGATTAATTTTGCAATCATCGAATCGTAATTTGGAGGAATGGTATATCCAGAATAAACATGTGTATCCAATCGTACTCCGTGCCCACCAGGCATATGAAGAGTCGTTATTTTTCCTGGAGAAGGTCTAAAATCGTTGTAAGGATCTTCCGCATTAATACGACATTCTATAGCATGCAATTGAGGTAAATAATTTTTTCCAGAAATAGGAATCCCCGCTGCAACCATAATTTGCTCCCGTATTAAATCGTAATCAATAACTTGTTCTGTAATTGGGTGTTCGACCTGAATACGAGTATTCATTTCCATGAAATAGAAATTACGGTGTTTGTCTACCAAAAACTCTACCGTTCCAGCACCTTCATACTTGATATATTCTGCAGCTTTTACCGCTGCATCACCCATTTTCTGACGCAATTCGTCGGTCATAAATGGCGAAGGAGTTTCTTCTGTTAATTTTTGATGACGACGTTGAACCGAGCAGTCTCTTTCTGAAAGATGACAGGCTTTGCCGAAAGAATCACCGATCACTTGAATTTCGATATGACGCGGTTCTTCAATCAATTTTTCAAGGTACATTCCATCATTTCCGAAAGCTGCAGCCGATTCCTGACGAGCACTTTCCCAAGATTTCAATAAATCTTCTTGTGCCCAAACTGCACGCATTCCTTTTCCTCCACCTCCAGCTGTAGCTTTCAGCATTACAGGGTATCCAAATTCTTTGGCTATTTTTTCGGCTTGCTCGTAGGATTCTAGAATTCCGACAGAACCTGGCACACAAGGAACTCCAGCTTCGATCATAGTCGATTTTGCAGAAGCTTTATCACCCATTCTATCAATCATTTCTGGAGAAGCTCCAATAAATTTTATGTTGTGTTCCTGACAAATTTTAGAAAATTTAGAATTTTCAGAAAGAAATCCGTAACCCGGATGTATTGCATCTGCATTGGTAATCTCTGCTGCTGCAATAATATTTGACATTTTTAAATAAGACAAGTTACTCGGAGGCGGACCAATACAAACCGCTTCGTCGGCAAATTTTACATGCAAACTTTCGGCATCGGCAGTAGAATAAACGGCCACTGTCTTGATCCCCATTTCTTTACAGGTTCTAATGATCCGAAGTGCAATTTCTCCTCTATTTGCAATTAGTATTTTTTTAAACATCTTTTGAAATTTTAGATTATAAATTATAAATTTTAAATTGTTTGAATGATTAGGGCTAAATTCATCATTCAAAATTCATCATTCAAATTTCTTATGATGGATCTACTAAAAACAAAGGTTGGTCAAATTCTACTGGAGACATGTCGTCTACCAATATTTTTACAATTTTACCACTAATTTCAGATTCGATTTCGTTAAATAATTTCATGGCTTCAATAACACATAAAACATCTCCTTTACCGATAGATTTCCCTACTTCAACAAACATTGGTTTATCTGGAGATGGTTTTCTGTAAAAAGTTCCAATAATCGGAGATTTTATAGTAATGTATTTAGAATCCTCTGCTGCTGGTACTGCTGGAGTAGCGGCCACAGCGGCTATTTGCTGAGGAACTACGGCTTGTTGCAATGCATTTTGAGGTACTTGTTGTACGTAAGTAGTTTCTGCAACATTCCCTTCTAAAGTTGTTCTGATGGTGATTTTGACATCATCCATTTCTAATTTAACTTCTGCAACACCTGAATTTGCTACAAATTTGATTAGATTTTGAATTTCTTTTAAATCCATGATTATTTGTTTTTGGTTTAAGTTTATTTTTTATCGTATGCCCATTTTAAATAAATGGCTCCCCAAGTAAATCCTCCACCAAAGGCAGCGAATATTAAGGTGTCTCCTTTTTTAAATAAATGTTCAAAATCATTCAGGACCAAAGGCAATGTTCCTGATGTAGTATTTCCGTATTTTTCAATATTCATCAAAACTTTTGAATCTTCTAGATTCATTCGGTTTGCAGTAGCATCAATTATACGTTTGTTTGCTTGATGTGGCACCAACCAGTCGACATCATCGTTGGAGAGTTTGTTCCTTTTCATTATCAATTCACTAGAATCAGCCATGTTGGTTACAGCATATTTGAATACTGATTTCCCATCTTGAATAATCTTGTGTTTATTGTCGTTTAAGGTTGCTTGAGATGTTGGCAAAATAGACCCTCCTGCATCAATTTTCAAAAAGTCACGACCAATACCATCACTACGTAAATATTCGTCTTGCAGTCCTAATCCTTCGTAATTAGGCTCAAACAATGCAGCACCAGCAGCATCACCAAAAATAATACAGGTAGATCGATCGGTATAATCGACAATAGACGACATTTTATCGGCACCTATTACTAGAACTTTTTTGTAGCGTCCAGATTGAATATAGGCTGCTGCCGTAGACATGCCAAACAAAAAACTAGAACAGGCTGCTTGCAAATCGTAAGCAAAAGCGTTTATAGCTCCAATTTCGGTAGCGACATAAGCTCCCGTAGAGGCTACAGGCATATCTGGAGTTGTGGTTGCCATGATTAAAAGATCTATTTCTAAAGGATCAATATTTCCTTTTGCCAATAAATCTTGTGCTGCTTTTATTGCCAGAAAAGAGGTGCCTTTTCCTTCTTCTTTGAGTAATCTTCTTTCTTTTATTCCTGTACGAGAGGTAATCCACTCGTCATTGGTGTCTACCATTGTTTCCAACACTTTGTTTGAAAGTACAAAGTCTGGAACATAACCCCCAACGGCGGTTATTGCAGCTGTAATTGTATTCATTGTATTAGGCTATTTCTAATCAAATGTTGCCATTTGAAAAATTTTTAAAAGACTTGAAAATTACAAAAAAAATCCTAATCTTGTGATTTATAGGACTTCAAATTTAATTAAAATTATAAACAACAAAAAAACTCTCACTAGGTGAGAGTTCCAATATTATTTACAAAAAAATGTATTAAGCAACAGCTACAGATTTATCTATAACAACTTGCCCTCTATAG
>JAYVGE010000448.1:0-2546 GCA_043772515.1 Flavobacterium sp.
CAAAAGCCATTCCCTGCGACTCTCTGGCTCTTCCAATATAGTCTGAATAATTTTCTTAGAGGTATATTTTTTAAAATCACGCATGACATCCGATAAAATGAAACCATTAGTGGCTTTGCACATTAAATGGATATGACTGTGCATAATGCACTACGCATAAATCTCAAGACCTTTTTTCTCTTGGCAATATTGCAAAGCATTGACAATATTGTACTTTTGGTTGAGTCGCGTAAATATATCAACCCAACCCACTGTTGTAATGGTTATGAAATATGCCTGATCTGTTGTTGTTGCTTTATATTTTGTCGACATCCTTTTTTATTTAAAAATACAATAAAAGCTACAAACAAAACAATCACATAACTTTTATTTGTTTCTTTTCGTGTAGATTTGCTTTGTGGGCACGGATTATGGTTGTGGCGCATCGTTGTGGGCACGGATTGCAAATCCGCGCTATCGTACATGAGAGATTTTTTTACATATCCGTGCGATCGGGTTTTTCTATCAAGAAATTAATTACCAAAACCCTTTCCAATACCGAAAAATCAGTTATTGCGGTGTTTATGGTAAAACATGACAATTCTATAGCTAAAGAATTAGTAGCTAAAATAATTAATAATTCTAAAGATGATATAGCTACTAATCTCAAAAAATTAGATGAGTTTATAATTAGTAATAAAAAAATTGTAGCTGAAGGCGAAGAAATCTTAATAAAAGATGCTGATAATAAAATAATCGCTAAATTTGAAGACGGGAAGTTTGTTGCTAATGGGGCGGGGAGTTTATTCTCAAAGCTTAATAATATTGGACTAACAGCATTAAAAACGGAAATCAATCTTCTTGATGATGTTGCAAAAGCTAAATTCTTAGATGAATTTGCAGGAGCTAGTGATGATGCTTTACGAGCAATGAACGGAAATACTTCATTGGTTAATTATTGGAAAGCGAATGGGAATTTTATCAAGAATAAAACATATCCTAATGTAGGTCATAAAGTTTGGGACGAAACGAAGAATGCAATTATTGCAAAAGCAGACCCTACAGAAACAAAAATCTTAAATGCTATTGAAAATCAATTTAGTACTAAACCATTAACAAATAATAAACCTATAATGGCAGGTGCATATTGTGATGAAATTGGAGGGAATGTTGTTGTAAAATATAATTTATCACCTGCTGAAAAATCTTCATTTAATTATAATAGTCTTGATCCAATTATAAAAGAACACATTGATTATCTAAATTTTATTAGGCAAGATGCTTTAAAAAACGGTAAATTATTTGAAAAGCTATATACAGGTGTTTCAAAAGATAAATTAATAGCAGCAGGAGATGCAGCTTCACATGCTGAAATTTTAGCATTAGATGAAATTGTAAAAAGTATGAGACTTCAAGGCAAATTTAATAGTAGGTCAGATTTATCTAAAATTCAAATCTTAGTTAAAGGAAAAGGAGAATGGGGAAATATGTGTAGATGCCCTCATTGTTATCAATTATCAAATGGAGTTAAAATGATTGGAAATGAGTAATATTAAAAAAAAAATAGGAAAGTTTATATTTAGAAAATTCGATGAATTTTGGTTATCAGATTTTGAATTCAATCAAAATGAAACCTCTTTTGAGATTTATCAAGAAACTTTTAATGAGGAATTAATTCACAAAATTTTAACTGAATTAAATGGAGAATTATTAAATGTCAATAAAGAGGGTGTTTATTTACTTTCTATTTTATCCGAAATTTTTTGGGGTCATGATCGAAATAATGTATTTCAATTTTCTGGTTTTGTGATTGATAATGAAATAAGCCAAAGGTTTATCGATTTCAGAATGTGTTACCATTGCACAGGTGAAGACAATTTTTCAGATTTTGCAAACTGGTTTATTGACATTAAAGATTTTAAAATAGTAGGATGTATTCGTCAGCAATTATAAAAAATATGCAATTATACCCTGTCGAGCATTCTATGATAAAAAACAAGTGATGTTTTAAAAATTAACAGGCAAATTTATATGTGTTTATGTATGGAGTTTGTCTGTTAATTACAGAAAAAACGCGACCAATAATTTTACATTTTACATTGTTTAAAACTAGCATCGCATTTTTACCTTCCCTGCTATACCAATGTCTCCGACTTCGCACCCAAGCTGCTCGAAGTATTCACAAAAAACGTACTTAAAGACTGCGGGTTGCTGCGCGAATGTCTCTGACTTCGCGCCATTTTAAATCGTCATGAACCGCGGATTCGCAGATTAAATATTACTATAATCTGCGAATCCGCGTTAATTTTGCATAGGTAATTATATTTCGAATCCTTGTTTTTCGCGCACCTTGGCTAGTACACCATTGGCCACAGCCGATGCTTTTTGAGCCCCAAGCTGCTCGAAGTATTCAAAAAAAACGTACTTAAAGATCGCGGGCTGTTGCGCGAATGTCTCCGACTTCGCGCCATTTTAAATCGTTTTGCCATCCGTAAACGTGATAAAAGTCTCAGGACTTTTTACTATAACTATCCTTAGAATAATTAGCGTTTCAAAAGGGATAAAAA
>JAYVGE010000449.1:0-2545 GCA_043772515.1 Flavobacterium sp.
AATTACAATATAGTCTGACTTTTTTCTCCTCACCTCAGGTTTTCTCTTTTCGATAGAGGAGGGATTGGGTTGTATTATAATTAGGTTTGGTATAATTTAAAGAGATTGTTGTTCTTTTGGGACACTACAAATCAAAATTCAATCCAAAAACAATATTACGTCCTATATTCGGAATGGCATCTGTTTTTAGACGAGAAAGGTGCGCAATATATTTTTCGTCCAATAGGTTGTTGGCATTCAAACTCATTCCAAAAGCTGTTTTACCCAATTTTACTTTTCCGCCAAGACCAAAATTTACTAGCGAGTAGCCGTTGGATTTGGTCTCAAAACCGCTCACATTATTTTGATTGAAAGTAGTTGAAACATTCAAGGTCGCAAAAGCCTCTTCGAGCCAATTATTGATTTTAAAAACGGATCGGATCGTATTATTCCAGTTGTTTGCAGGAATTAAGGGCAAATAATCGCCGTTTTGTTTGGTGGCAGTAACGGTCTCAAAACTCGTTTCGAAATGCAACCAATCGAGAGGATGCGGATGAAAATGCAATCCGACTTCGCCTCCATATAATTTGGCATTGTTCTGAATATATTCGAAAACAGCATTATCCTCAATCACTTCTCCAGTTGGCGAAGTATATATGTAATGATTGATATGATTATAAAAACCATTTACAAAAAACTCAAAATGACTGTTTTTATATTCAAAATTAAGATCGGTTTGTACGTTCTGTTCTGTTTTTAAAGCAGCATTCCCTTTTTCATACCGATTGGTTCCTTCGTGAATACCATTGGAGGTCAATTCTGCCAAATTGGGCGCTCTAAATCCAGAGGCAAGATTCAAACGTAGCGTAAAATCTTCTGCCAAATTGGTCTTATATCCCAAGGAAGCATTAAAACTATCATATGATTTATCGATGGATTGAAAATAACCTTCTTCACCAGCAATTCCATATTCTTGTGTTTTTATTTTACGATTGTCAAAACGTAATCCTGCTTGCAAAATAGTGGACTTCCATCCGTAATTGGCAGTACCAAAAACGCCAAAATCATTGGTGGTAGCATCTGGGATCAAATATTCTTCTCCCAAATTGGCATTTGTTTGGTGCATGCCCTGAACTCCCACGATGGTTTCTACTTTGCCAAAATCGGGCAAATGGTATTTTGCATCATAATTAAAAGTCTTCAATTTCATGCGTAAAACAGCCACATCACTATCTTCAAACTCACTTCTATCATTGGCAATATACCCCAAGTTGGCCTCTAATTTGGAGTTTTGCAAGTAAAAAATAGAGTTTAAACTCAATAAATGATTAGAAATACCTTGTTTGGGAAACGTAGTTTTCTGGGATGCCGTTTGTTCTGCAATACCTTCTTCGGGAATGCCTAAATCGAGATTGTTGTAGTTGTAACGAAGAATACTAGAAAACTGGGCATTGCTATACCCAATGCCTGTTTTGAAATCGGTTTCATTATAGCGGGTATTGGTAACACGGTCTCCTTTAGAAATTTTATAATCAGAATGAGTATTGTGACTTCCTCGTGCTAAAAATTTCCAGTTTTCGGTTGCTGTTTTCAATCCCAATGAAGTGTTGCTACCCAAAGTATTCGAGAAGTATTTTTGGCTAAAATTGGCTTTAAACGTATGGGCATCGGCAAATTTTTCTGGGTTAAAATACAATACGCCACCCAATGCATCCGAACCATAAAGTAAGGAAGCAGGTCCTTTGATAACCTCAACACTTTCAATTCCGGAGTCATTCAAGCCCAAACCATGTTCGTCACCAAACTGCTGATTCTCTATTCGAACACCCTGAGAATAAACCAAAACCCGATTGCCACTCAATCCTCGAATTACAGGTTTCCCTATCGAAGTTCCTGTCGAAACTTGTGAAACACCAGGAATTGTTGCCAATCCTTCTATCAATGTCGCCGTTCCTTTTTGTTGTAATGCTTTGATGCTTTGATGCTCTACTTTTATTACATTTTGAGATTGTAATTTATTGAAAGCCGTAGATACGATCACCTCATCCATCTCAAATACGGTTTGCTCCAAAATAAGGTCTACCGTTTTCTCATCTTGCAAATTATCTACAGTTATATTTTGATTTTTAAATCCTACCAAACGGAATGCTATTTTCAAATTTCCGTTTGGAATGTTACTTAGCATATATTTCCCGTTTTCATCAGAAGTAGTTCCTTTATGCAATTCGGAGGCATAAACAGACACGCCTGCAACAGGTTGATTTTTGGTATTGGTAATAGTACCTGATACCGAGTTTTGCGCATATAGCACAGCCGAAAACCCCAAGAATAGGGTAATTATAAAATTTTTCATGAATACGGGTTGTATGGTATCTCTGCCCTCTCGATAGCTACCGAGAGACTCCAAAAAAGAGCAAGCCGAGACTGGAATTGTTTTGTAAATAAAAATAAATTCAGGTTTAAACAATACCAATTGGTGGGCCACGAAGGGAATACAAACTTCCAGAAAACGAAAGAATCGTTTCACTAAAAGCAAAAGAATAAGGAATGGCTACTGGGACAGAGA
>JAYVGE010000450.1:0-6112 GCA_043772515.1 Flavobacterium sp.
GATGAAAACCATGCGTCCTAACCGATAGACGAACGGGCCCTGCTTCTCTAATGCGGATGCAAAAATACAACTATTTTTGAGAAGCGCAATAGTAGAGGCGAAAAAAATATTTTTTTTTTAATATGCCTTCGCGAAAAACACTCTTCCTATAGAAGGATTTCCAGTAAAAACACAGCTTCCCGACTGTTCTACTCTGTCTAGTGGAATACATCGAATAGTTGCTTTGGTCAAATCTTTAATCTTCTCTTCGGTTGCGGCTGTACCGTCCCAATGAGCAGCTACAAATCCTCCTTTTGTATCTAGAATGTTTTTAAACTCCTCAAAACTATTTACTTCTGTAATGTGAGTGTCTCTGTAGTCTAAAGCTTTGTTAAATAAATCAATTTGAATTTGTTTTAATAAATCACTAATATAAGTTGCAATTCCATCCTTTGAAATGACTTCTTTGGTCAAAATATCTCTTCTTGCTACTTCAAAAGTGCCGTTTTCTAAATCTTTTGGGCCTATTGCAATTCGAACAGGAACTCCTTTCAATTCCCATTCGGCAAATTTAAATCCTGGCTTCTGAGTCGTTCGGTCATCGTATTTAACAGATACGTTTAGTTTTTTCAACTCGGCTATCAATAAGTTTACTACAGTAGAAATGGCTACTAATTGTTCGTCTGTTTTGTGAATAGGTACAATCACGACTTGAATTGGAGCTAAATTTGGAGGCAAGACCAGACCTTTGTCATCCGAATGAGTCATGACCAAAGCTCCCATCAAACGGGTAGAAACACCCCAAGAGGTTCCCCATACATATTCTTGTTTTCCTTCGGCATTGGCGAATTTTACATCAAATGCTTTTGCGAAATTTTGCCCCAAAAAGTGAGATGTCCCTGCTTGTAGGGCTTTCCCATCTTGCATTAAAGCTTCGATACAATAGGTTTCATCGGCACCAGCGAAACGTTCTGTTTCAGTTTTTAATCCTTTTATGACGGGAATGGCCATGAAGTTTTCTGCAAAATCGGCATAAACATGCATCATTTTTTCCGATTCTTCCAATGCTTCGTCTTTTGTAGCATGAGCCGTGTGTCCTTCTTGCCATAAAAATTCGGCTGTTCTTAAAAACAATCGAGTTCGCATTTCCCAACGCACTACATTTGCCCATTGGTTAATTAGTAAAGGTAAGTCTCTGTAAGACTGTACCCATCCTTTGTAGGTAGACCAAATGATAGCTTCACTTGTAGGACGTACAATAAGCTCTTCTTCTAGTTTTGCGTTTGGATCGACCATTAATTTCCCTGGTTTGTCGGGATCGTTTTTTAATCTATAATGAGTTACAATGGCACATTCTTTTGCAAATCCTTCTGCATTTTTTTCTTCAGCTTCGAACATGCTTTTCGGAACAAACAGCGGGAAATAGGCATTTTGATGTCCTGTTTCTTTAAACATTCTATCCAATTCGGCTTGCATTTTTTCCCAAATTGCATATCCGTATGGTTTAATTACCATACAGCCTCTAACTCCTGAATTCTCTGCTAAATCGGCTTTGACAACCAATTCGTTATACCATTTTGAATAATCTTCTGCTCTTGTTGTAAGGTTCTTGCTCATATTGAATGATTTGGCACAAATTTTGTTTTGTATATTATTTAACTAAAAAGTTTGACAAAACTAGCTATTTTTGTATTGTCCAACAATAAAATACTCTACAGATATGAAAACTAATATTTTTTCGCCCAGAAAGACAACGTTTTACTTCCTTGTCGGATCGCTTAGCATTCTTGTTGCTTCATGTGGTTCTTATCAAAACAGTTCTTATTATGATACCGACGGAATCTACGGAAATACCGATAATAGAACGGTTGCTACGACTACTCAAAGCAATCAATACAAAGATTATTTCAATTCTTTACAAAACGGAAATGAACCTACAGCTGTTTTTACAGATGTAGAAAGCTATGGTAGTTATAGTAATCAAAGTAGTGAGGCCGTTACTAATACAAATTCTGGATATGCCAGTTGGGGAAGTAATCCTCAAACGACAGCCATATATGTGTATCCTAGTTGGAATACCTCTTTTGGTTTTGGAATGGGTTACGGATTTGGGATGAACTATAGTTGGGGCTATCCTAATTACGGATGGGGGTATCCGTATTATGGCTGGGGATACCCAAATTATGGTGGTGGCTATTATCCAGGTCATAATTATTATAACAACACTAGTTATTCTTACAGCCAAAGCAGAAGAGGTTCTTCTTACGGAAACAGAGCTACTACCGATCGCTATTACAGTAACGGCAATAGCACAAGTAGGGTGAACTCACAAATGGTAACAAACCGAGGGACCAATAGCACTGAATACAGACGTAGTTCTGGTAATAATAGTCTAGCCAGAACTAGTCCGACTTTTACAAACAGAGGCGAAACGCAACGCGAAGGAAATACTACTCGAACTCGTGAGTATAATGGGAATACTCGAGAGTATAGTAATGGCAACAGTTCTCGAAATCAAAACAATAATTCGGTAAGATCTTACGCTCCAAATACCAATAGCTCTCGTAGCGAAAATTATAGTACGCCTTCTAGATCTTCTTACACACCTAGTTCTGGCGGAAACTATAGTGGCGGTAGATCGTCTGGTGGAGGTGGAGGCGGAAGAACATCTGGAACTAGTGGAGGACGCAGATAATATTAGTTGCCTACTTAAAATTAAAAATAAAGTTACTAGAGGTGCTAAGTTTCTAAGTTAAAAAGCAGAGTTTGTTTTGAAACATTTACCAAGTGCTTCAGAACCTCAGTTTATTGCTGCCTGAATATGAATTAAATAGATAAAAGATATTAGCTTTAAAAGATGAAAAAATATTTATTTCTTATAGTTGCAAGCGTATGTTGCAGTACGGCTCATTCGCAAGACATTAAAGACGCTATGCGTTACTCCCAAGAGAACATGAATGGGACTGCTCGTTTTAGGGCGATGAGTGGTGCGTTTGGAGCTCTTGGTGGAGATTTATCGTCGCTAAATGTTAACCCAGCTGGTTCTGCGGTTTTTTCGAATAATCAAATGGTGTTGACTTTGAATAACTACGCTACCAAAAATAATTCTGATTATTTTGGAACAAAAACAAGTTCAAAAGATAATTCTTTTGACTTAAACCAAGCGGGTGGTGTTTTTGTTTTTAAAAACAACTACAATAGTAGCAATTGGAAAAAAATTTCGATAGCAGTAAATTACGAGAATACAAATAATCTCAATAATTCTATATTTTCTAGCGGAATGAATCCTACGAATTCAGTAGGAAGTTATTTTTTAAGTTATGCTAATGCAGATCCTAACAAAGGGCAGCTAGGAATACCTCTGGGTGTAATAAAGAATAACAATTACAATGAATTGAACTTTGCCGATCAGCAAGCATTTCTGGGGTATCAAGGGTATATTATAAACCCAGTAACGAACAATGATAATAACAAGGTATATACATCTAATGTTCCTGCTGGGGGGAATTATTACCATAAAAACAGTATTGTTTCTGATGGATATAATGGGAAATTATCATTTAATGCAGCCACTTCTTACAAAGACAAATTATATATTGGTGTAAATTTAAATTCGCATTTTTCAGATTACAGGCAATCGACCCGTTTTGAAGAAGAAAATGATAATGGAAATAACAATCTAGTTGATTTGGCAAAAATATCTTTTGATAATGATTTGTATACTTATGGAACAGGGTTCTCATTTCAATTGGGGGCAATTGCAAAAGTTACAAATGAAATACGAGTTGGTTTGGCATACGAATCACCAATTTGGTATCATCTCAATGATGAGTTAAAGCAAAATTTGGTAACGAGTATTTATGACTATGGAACAAGTGCTACTCCAGATTTATCAAAAGTGAATCCGAATTCTGATGTTACGATTATTTATCAACCGTATAAATTAAAAACACCCAGTAAATTGACAGGAAGTTTTGCTTATATATTTGGAAAATCGGGTTTGATAAGTATTGATTATGCAGTAAAAGATTACAGCAATATAAAATACAAAGAACAAAATGATTTTAGAAACACCAACAATCAAATGGGTTCCATTTTAAGAGAAAGTGCTGGGGAACTAAGAGTAGGTGCCGAATATAAAATTAAACAATGGAGTTTGCGTGGTGGTTATCGATATGAAAAAAGTCCGTACAAAGATGTCAGTATTATGGGGGATTTAACGGGCTATTCGGGAGGATTTGGTTATAATTTTGGTTCTACCAAGGTAGATTTGGCTTATTCTTATTCTGAAAGAGTTTCGCAACAAGGTTTCTTTGCTCAAGGTTTTACAGATGGAGCGAATAGCAACATGATGAATAACAATGTAACGATGACTTTGTTGTTTGAATTGTAAGTCACTTTGTGTTAAATTATTAAATCCGTTTCATTGGTTTGAAACGGATTTTTTTTAGCCCTGATGGTAGCGGCATCCTTTTTCTAGCTCCTTTAGCTAGGAAAAGATACAGCGAACAGCAGGATTAGCTTCATAAAAACAGGAAACTGCCCACGCTAAATAACCAAGTATTTTGGTATTATGGCTTCTGTTGTGAAAGTTTTATCAAGAATAATACGTATAATTATTCGGGTCATTTTTTCTGCAATTGGTATAAATTCTCATTGATTTTAAATTATTATAGAATTTTGCTATGTTTTCTCTACAGACATAGCAGGTTTTTTTTCTTTACTTTCAAATCGATAAAAAGCAATGTAAACACTAATGCTCTTTATGACAAAGTATCTTGACGAGTTCTAAAATCTCAACTGGTTTACTATTTCTTAAGTGATTAGTTTTTTTATATTACTGCAATAAAGAAATGTTGTATTCGGGATTTCTAAGTGTTGAGTAATACCATTAGTGTTTACAAAATAATGCAATATTAGCTCTCTATCTCCTTTGGAGAGGGTTGGGGCGAGGATAATTTGAGTTGGACTAAAATTATATTAGCCAATGGTATAATAGTTTTATACGTGTTTATAAGTCTGTTGCCGATAGGCTTTCTGTAGCTTACGTTAGCGTCCAAAAAAAAAGAGAATCCCCATTTGTGGTTCTGTATACTCAAAAAAGAATGCTGTTTTTGTGATAAGTAGAATCCTTATCAGGCAAAGGTTTTAGAGTGTATACTCAAGACTGATTATAAATAATTAATTATAAGGTTATTTGTTTGATTATTTGTTATATAAATTTAAAAATAAAACAGTGATATCTGTCATTTAACGCTTTTTAACAGATAAATTAGTATTTCAACGTTTTTATTTTGTCAGAATATAGAATAGTATTTCATTTGACATATAATTATTGTAAAATATACTTTACAGGCGGATGAGTAGCCTGTGTTTTAATGGTTTGTTTTGAGTTTAAAATAAATTTTGTTAAGATAATTGCCCCTCAATTTCTAAACATTTTGTACTAAAAATAATGTAAATAAAAAATATTTTCTTGTTCAGAAGATTTTTTATTTGTTGGTACTATCGTTTTACGTATTTATTTGTCAGAACTCAAGAACTATGCTTACTTCAGAAAATATGTTGGTTATAATTTAATAATAATAAATAGATATCAATTTTTATGCCAAATGAATATTTAAGTGCCAGTTTAACTTTTAATATAAAGATATTATGAAAAATAAATTATTTCCTTTGCTTTTTATCTTAGGTAGTTACACTGCTTACTCTCAGGTAGGTATTGGTACTCCTAGTCCGAACTCTTCTTCTCAACTCGAAGTAGTTGCCAACAACAGAGGTGTGCTTATTCCCAGAGTTTCTTTAAAGAGTACTTTAGACAATACTACAATCACAAGCGGTAATGTTAGTAGCTTGTTAGTTTTTAGTACTTCAACAATTTCTGATGTTAAACCTGGTTATTACTATTGGTATAATAACAAATGGAATAGAATTGTTGTATCAGGTGAAATAGCTCAAAATACGGGTACAGTTGTTTTTAATCCGATAACGCAACAATTTACTTATATCGATTCATCGGGTAATCCGCAAACGCTAAATATCAGTGCTATTGTAAAAGCCAATGAGACTATAACTACGTTAACGAATGATGGAGCAGGTAAATATACCTACACCAGCGAAAACGGAACTATTA
>JAYVGE010000451.1:0-2538 GCA_043772515.1 Flavobacterium sp.
GTGCCACTAGATGGTGGTCGTTTCGCAACTTCAGATTTGAATGATTTGTACCGTCGTGTGATCATACGTAACAACCGTCTAAAAAGATTAATGGAAATCAAAGCTCCAGAAGTAATCTTGAGAAACGAAAAACGTATGTTGCAAGAATCTGTAGATTCACTTTTCGATAATACAAGAAAAGCATCTGCTGTAAAAACAGAATCAAACCGACCTTTGAAATCTTTATCAGATTCATTAAAAGGAAAACAAGGACGTTTCCGTCAAAACTTACTAGGAAAACGTGTAGATTATTCTGCTCGTTCGGTAATTGTTGTTGGACCAGAATTGAAATTATTCGAATGTGGTATCCCAAAGGATATGGCTGCCGAATTGTATAAACCATTCGTTATCCGTAAATTGATAGAACGTGGAATTGTAAAAACGGTTAAATCTGCCAATAAAATAATTGACAAAAAAGAACCAGTAGTTTGGGATATTCTTGAAAATGTAATCAAAGGACACCCGATATTACTAAACCGTGCGCCTACTTTGCACCGTTTGGGTATTCAAGCATTCCAACCAAAACTTATCGAAGGAAAAGCAATCCAATTGCACCCTTTAGTTTGTACGGCATTTAATGCGGATTTCGATGGGGATCAAATGGCTGTTCACTTGCCGCTTGGACCAGAAGCAATCCTAGAAGCTCAATTGTTAATGTTGGCTTCACACAATATTTTGAATCCAGCAAATGGAGCTCCAATTACTGTACCTTCTCAGGATATGGTTTTGGGTCTGTATTATATGACCAAAGAGCGTTTGACTACTCCAGAAATGAAAATTTTAGGTCAAGATTTGACTTTCTATTCAGCTGAAGAAGTAAATATTGCATTAAACGAAGGAAGACTTGAATTGAATGCTCGTGTAAAAATTAGAGCAAAAGATTACAACGAAACGGGAGATTTAGTATTCAAAATCATTCAGACAACTGCTGGTCGTGTATTATTTAATGAAGTGGTACCAGAAGCTGCAGGATATATTAATGATGTATTGACTAAAAAGAACTTACGAGACATTATCGGACACGTTTTGGCCGTAACAGATGTTCCAACAACAGCAGCCTTTTTGGATAATATGAAAGATATGGGTTACAAATTTGCCTTCAAAGGTGGATTGTCATTCTCTCTTGGAGATATTCGTATTCCAGAACAAAAAACAAAATTAATTGCAGATGCTCGTGAGCAAGTCGAAGGAATTTCTGCAAATTACAATATGGGTTTAATTACCAATAACGAACGTTACAACCAAGTTATTGATATCTGGACCTCTGCAAATGCACAACTTACAGAACTAGCAATGAAAAACATCCGTGAAGACCAACAAGGTTTCAACTCGGTATATATGATGCTTGACTCTGGTGCGCGTGGATCTAAAGAACAAATTCGTCAGCTTACCGGAATGCGTGGATTGATGGCTAAGCCTAAAAAATCTACAGCAGGTGGTGGAGAAATTATCGAAAATCCAATTCTTTCTAACTTTAAAGAAGGATTATCGATTCTAGAATATTTTATCTCTACTCACGGTGCGCGTAAAGGATTAGCAGATACAGCTTTGAAAACGGCTGATGCTGGTTACCTAACTCGTAGATTACATGACGTATCTCAAGATGTTATTGTAAACATCGAAGACTGTGGAACATTAAGAGGAATCGAAGTTTCTGCTTTGAAGAAAAACGAAGAAATCGTAGAAACTCTTGGAGAAAGAATTTTAGGACGTGTTGCCTTGCAAGACGTTGTAAATCCTCTAACTTCGGAAGTATTAGTTCACTCAGGTGTACAAATTACAGAAGCAATCATGAGAACAATCGAAGCTTCTCCAATCGAGAAAGTAGAAGTTCGTTCGCCATTGGTTTGTGAAGCACTAAAAGGTATTTGTGCAAAATGTTACGGTCGTAACCTTGCAACTGGAAAAATGACACAAAGAGGAGAAGCAGTTGGAGTAATTGCAGCTCAATCTATTGGAGAACCAGGTACTCAGCTTACACTTCGTACATTCCACGTTGGTGGGGTTGCGGGAGGAATATCTGAGGAATCTAGTATCTTGGTTAAATTTGCGGGTCGCCTAGAAATAGAAGATTTAAAAACTGTAAAAGGAGAAGATAACGATGGAAACGCTGTTGATATTGTAGTTTCTCGTTCAACAGAATTGAAATTAATCGATGTAAAAACTGGAATCCTTCTTAGTACAAATAATATTCCTTACGGATCAAGTATTTTTGTAAAAGACGGAGCTGTTGTTGCAAAAGGAGATACAATTTGTAAATGGGATCCATATAATGGAGTTATAATCTCGGAATTTACGGGTAAGATTGCTTACGAAGAATTAGAACAAGGACAATCGTTCCAAGTCGAAATCGATGAGCAAACCGGTTTCCAAGAAAAAGTAATTTCTGAGTCAAGAACCAAAAAATTAATCCCAACTTTATTGGTTTACGGTAAAGATGGAGAACTAATTCGTTCTTACAACTTACCAGTTGGAGCCCACCTGATGGTCGAAGATGGT
>JAYVGE010000452.1:0-6100 GCA_043772515.1 Flavobacterium sp.
ACATTTTCAATGGTTTTGGTTTTCGGCAGGAGGCTGGGGATTTGGCTTAATCATGCATGCCTTTAAGGTGTTCGGATATAGTTCGAACTGGGAAGAAAGAAAAATTCAGGAAATTTTGCAAAAAGAAACCAACAAACAAAACTGGAAATAGTTATGGAGAATCAAGAAAATGAGCTTTTAGAATTGGCAAAAGGTACAGTAAAGAAGTTAAAAGAGTTTTATGTTTATCTGTTTGTTTACTTAATCGGAGTAATTGTTTTTGTGCTCAAAGAATATTTTGGTGTGCCTTTTACTTTTTTTCCTTTAAAGCATATTAATTCTTTTGTGATGGCAATTTGGTCAATAGCTTTTTTTATATTGGCAATTGACGCACTAATTACATTTCGATTTTTTGGAAAGAATTGGCAAGAGCGTAAAATAAAAAGCATCATGGATAAGAAAAGTAAAACTCAAATTTGGAAATAGTTATGGAAAATCAATATCAAAATGAAGAGCTTTATTTTAAAGCCAAAAAAAGAGTAGAAGAGATTAAAGGATTCTACGGAAACCTGACCTCTTATATAGCTGTGAATTGTGTTTTATTTATAATAAATATCGCTACTTCTCCTGAGTATTTATGGTTCTTTTGGCCGATGTTGGGTTGGGGAATCGGAGTCCTTTTTCATGCATTGAAAGTGTTTAATTACATACCTTTTTTAGGGAAAGATTGGGAAGAAAGAAAAATTAAGGAATTGATGGAAAAAGAAGAGCAGACAAAAAAAACATGGAAATAATATAAAATTAAGAAAAAATGAAAGGATACAAAAAACAGCATTTCGAGAGTAGTAGTCAAGAAGATTTTAATCCAGATGAACGCTATGATTTGGCATATAAAAGAGTAAAAAGAATCAAAGGATTTTATGTTCATTTGATGGTTTATGTACTGGTAAATATTTTTCTGATTTGTGAAAGACATTATGGGAAATCATCCGAAAATGAAATTTTTTGGAGATGGGAAACATTCTCGACAGTTGTTTTTTGGGGAATTGGCCTACTCGCTCATGGAATTTCTGTTTTTGGAAAAAATATTTTCTTTGGACACGATTGGGAAGAAAAGAAAATAAAAGAGTTTATGGATAAAGAAGGAAAAGAGAAATGGGAGTGATTTTTGATAGCAGTATTCCAATTTCACAAAAAGTATTGATTTAAATCACTGATTTCTAGATAAAATGACAACAATAATAATAGAAGACGAAAAACCAGCTGCACGATTGTTACAACGAAAACTAGACAAACTAAATGTTGAAGTAGACGTGATGTTGCACTCTGTAGAAGAAGCCATCGCTTGGTTTTCGAGCAATAAACATCCTGATTTGATATTCTTAGATATTCAGTTGTCCGACGGATTATCATTTGAAATTTTTGATGCAATAGAAATAAGAAGTGCTGTTATTTTTACAACTGCTTACGACGAATATGCTTTACGTGCTTTCAAACTAAACAGTATCGATTATCTTTTGAAACCCATAGACGAGGACGATTTGGAAGTGGCAGTTTCTAAATTCAAAGTGCGTTTGCCAAAGAAAGAAATAGTGCAATTGGATTTTGAACAAATAAAAAAAATGCTTTCTAATCCTTTTGAGAAAAGGTATAAAAAGCGATTTACGATAAAGATCGGACAGCATCTCAAGGTAATTACTACCGAAGAGATCGAATGCTTTTTTAGCGAAAATAAGGGAACTTATATTCATACTTTCGACAACAGGAATTATCTACTAGAAACTACTTTAGAACTTCTAGAACAGGAACTAGATCCTGCAGCATTCTATCGAGTAAACAGAAAATTCATTGTTCCGTTTAAAGCAATTAAGGAAATCGTGATGTACAGTAACTCGCGATTAAAAATTATATTGCCGACTTACAAAGAGGATGAGGTAATTGTGAGTCGAGAAAAAGTAACTCCTTTTAAAAATTGGATTGATTAGTTCTTTAGTAAAGATTTTGAAATAAACCATGTAAAATTTGACAAAGTTATTTTGGTCTTTTTTAACAAGAAAATAAGGCAGAAAGAGCAAGACAAAATGTATTAGTTATTTACAAGAAAAACAATAGTGCTAATTAAAGTAATTTAGTATAACAGACTCTTAGGTTTAATTCTAGTGCATTCTCTTTTTAATTTTTTTTACGACTCGACCGTAGCGAACAATACAAAAAAAACTAAGGGAATTATGTACTGCAAAACGGGTTTTCGGATTTTTATGCTAGTATCTCACTCTAAATTATTTTATTTTTACGAAAAACTCTATTTTTTTACTTTATGAAAACCGAAAAAGAAAAAATGCTCGATGGCGAATTGTATATTGGAGGTGATAGCGAATTGAGAAAAGACCGTCTAAAAGCCAAAAGACTACTACATCGATTAAATAGTACAGAATATGTGATGACAAAAAAGGCAAAATTAATCCTGGCAGAATTAATCCCTAATACAGGAAGTAATTTTTATGTTGAGCCTCCTTTTTTTTGTGATTTTGGATTTAATATTTACTGTGGCGATAATGTATATTTTAATGTCAATTGTGTCGTTCTCGATTCTAGTAAGGTAAATATTGGTTCTAATGTGCTTTTTGGTCCTGGAGTTCAGCTCTACACGGCATCGCATCCCTTATCTGCAGAAATACGTAAAACCCACCAATTTTCTAAACCAATAACCATTGGCAATGATTGCTGGATTGGCGGTAACACTGTAATTTGCCCTGGCGTAACTGTTGGGGATAGTTGTGTAATTGGTGCTGGATCTGTTGTAACAAAAGATATTCCCGATAATTCCTTGGCGGTTGGTAATCCCGCAAAAGTGATTCGAAAATTGAATGCACCAGAACCGAATAGTACCTATACGAATGAAATAGTCCTGTAAAAAAGTACTTCTTGAAAAAAAAGGAAACGTTTAATAACTATCTAGGACTTTTTTACTTATGACTGTCCACAATTCAGGGCAAACGCTTATAAAAAAAAGTTAGACACGAATTACACCAATTTACACGAATAATTACTTTTTGAATTACACAAATCTTCATAATTGGTGTAATTTAATTTTTTAAAATTTGTGCTAATTCGTGTAATTCGTGTCGATAATGTTAAAGGCGTTTGCCCTAGTCCACAATTGATAAAAAATGGATTATAGTTTAATTAACTAATTGATATGTAGTTGGTTAATAAGATTTGTTGTTTTGGCTTACGTTCTTTTTGAACAGAGATCATAAATAAAATGATTAGCTATTTTTCTGCGGAAGTCAGCGAGTTCTGCGAGAAATTTGCTTGTAGAAATGGGAGACTTTCTCCTTTTTTAATCATACAGCCATTCTTTTTTTAGCTTACAATTGCGAATTAATATAATAGGTAATACTAGCCATCTTGACATCATCTAGTTTCGCTCTCTTTTGCATGCTAATCAAAATTGGTTTCCATTCTTCTTTACTAAAAGCGGTAGCTTCAAACAATTTATGGCATCTTGCACAACTGTTTTCATACATACTTTTTCCTTCGGCGAGTTCCGGTCTAAGAGCAACAGTTTTTGCAACTTCTTTTTCGACGACTTTTGGAGCAATCGTTTTCGAGGCACAAGAAAATAAAACTACCGAAAAGACAGCAACGACAACTAATTTTGATTTCATACTTTTTTTTTTGTCTGTGAAAATATAAAAAAAATCCCAATAACAAAAATGCTACTGGGATTTCAGGGCAAACGCTTTTGAAAAAAGTTAGACACGAATTACACCAATAATTACTTTTTGAATTACACAAATCTTCATAATTCGTGAAATTTAATTTTTTAAAATTTGTGCTAATTCGTGTAATTCGTGTCGATAATGTTAAAGGCGTTTGCCCTGTGGGATTTATAATTTTATAAAGGGTTGAAAATAAATTGTACAATTTTGCTCGTTCATTTTGCCCTTGCGAGGAGTTGCGAGGCACGAAGCAAAGCCATCTCGTTAAAAAAACAGTTCAATAGTCCAACTATTTAAAGCCAACGCTCGTGCTCACCTATCCTTTCCTCAAAGGATGTCGTCTTGATTGCCGTTCCTCGCAAGACCAAAAGAACTTCGTTAGATTTTGTACGCTTTGTTTCAAAACCTTTACTTAGTACAAAATAATACTTCTTATTTTAAACTTATTTTACTTCCATTAATTCTACGTCAAAAATCAAAGTTGCGTTTGGCGGAATTGCTCCTCCTGCACCACGAGATCCGTAGCCTAAATGTGATGGAATCACAAAACGTGCTTTGTCTCCTACTTTAAGCAAAGCAATGCCTTCGTCCCAACCTTCTATAACTTGTCCTTGACCTAATCTAAATTCGATTGGTTTTTTTCTTGGATAAGAAGAATCAAAAACTTTTCCGTTCTCTAATGAACCTTCGTAATGAACAGCAACAGTTTTTCCGCTTTCTGCTTTTTTACCTTCGCCTCTTTGTATGAATTGGTAACGTAAACCACTTTCTGTTTTTTCAAAACCAGCGGCAAGTTGTTCCATTTTTGCTTCAGCCTCTGCTCTTAAAGCAGCATCTCGTTTGTTGCGAGCTCCTTTTAAAAAGATAAAAGCTTCAATGGCATTCCAGTTTTGAGCTTCTTCACCAACTCTAATAATTTCCAAAGTTTCTAAAATATCCTCTTGCTCTACAGCATCAACAACATCTTGACCTTCGATCACATGCCCGAAAACAGTGTGCTTGTTATCTAGCCAATCGGTTGGAATGTGCGTTATAAAAAACTGAGAACCATTAGAACCTGGTCCAGAATTGGCCATAGAGAGCACTCCTGGTCTGTCATGTTTTAAGGAAGGATGAAACTCATCATCAAATTTGTATCCTGGATCTCCTGTTCCTGTGCCTTGAGGACAACCACCTTGAATCATGAAATTAGGAATTACTCTGTGAAATTTCAATCCGTTGTAGAATTTAGTTCCTTGAGGCTTTACTTTATTTTCCATATTCCCTTCTGCAAGAGCGACAAAGTTTCCTACAGTTCCTGGAGTTAAATCGTGCGTTAGTTTTACCAAAATCGATCCTTTAGTCGAATTGAATCTAGCATATATTCCGTTTTCCATTGTGTTTATTTTTTATTGAAATGCAAATTTACGAAAATAATTTTAAAATGTTAATTGAGTCGGAACTCCTAATTCTGAATTTAAGCCAAAAGCAACTAAAATTTACGGATAGTTTACAGTGACACGAAAAACTCATGAGTGTTTGCGTTTGCTAAATCATAGATATTCCATATGTTGATATTTTTTTATTTTATAGGTCATATGTAATTTGCATATCATCATTGGTGTTTGCGACCAATCTTCGTTCATGCTCATTTCAAAATATAAAAATCAATTACAATACTATATTAACAGGTTTACTGTTACGAATTTTAGATTATAGCATTATATAAATAGCTGTCTTTTATAATTTACCAAAGCAATTCTCATACAATATTATAGAAAAACACCTAATAATAACAAAAAAATGAGATGAGCCCGAAAAAGGTTTTTATGAAGCAGTCAAAATATTTAATGCTCTTTGAACTACCAGAATTTATAATACTTGTGGAGGATTTTATGGGTTAATGATAGCCTAATTATCTAGTAAATACTTACTTTTACAAAAAAATATATTTATGAAAAACTTGTTTTTTAAATACAAATTTCAAATTATCTTGATTTTAACCGGAATAATTTGGCTAGAACTTCTTAATGAATTGATGCAGATAACAAGCCAAAACATTATTATAACCGATTTTGATTCTGATAATTATAGAGAATCTGCGAGTTTTTTTTACAACAGTTTTAAAACACATTATTACAGACCAATAGGAATGGCTATTATTTCGGGTTTGCCGTATCTTTTTGGAGGTGACGATGCATCTATTTATAAATTTAGTCTTATAGTAAATATTGTTACATGGCTTGGGACGGCTTTATTACTTTTTAGTTTTTTGAAAAATAAAATGTCTAATAATAAAGCGCTATTCTTTTCATTGTTATTTTATTCAATACTTGGTTGTGCATTTATTAATTTTCATTTATTAACTGAAAGTATTTTTACTTTTTTAATAATGGCTACCTTTTATTTTTTTGAAA
>JAYVGE010000453.1:0-6065 GCA_043772515.1 Flavobacterium sp.
CAAATACTTGGGAGGCTTTTGCTATATATTTTTTTATCTAAAATTAAGCATAAGACAACCCGAAGGATTTTTCCTTAGTGACTGCACACATAATAAATAGGTCATTTCTCATTTGGTAATACTTGGTTGATGTAAAGTTGCAACAAATTATTTGATATTCCAAAAAAAAAGAATAAAAATTAACATTTTATAAAGAGTTAAAATAAAAATCACTAATTCAAAATAAGTAATTATCTTACACTGATTTTCAGAATTAATACCATTATGGCACACTCATTCTTCATTCCTTCGTTTTTACAATCTACAGCTTCGTAAAAATGGACACGATTAATTTTAGATATCATTGTATAGAAATTACACAAATAGAATTAAAAAAAACAAAAGATTAATTTGCAATTCAAAATGGTTTCATACCTTTGCATCCGAATACAAGAGGAAAAATTTGAACTGATTGCAACCTCTTCATAATGAAACGAATTCATTATGGATGCTGAAAAATTTTCAGTAGAAAAAATGCTAAAGCAGAATACCTTCTTTAGCCTTTTCTCGCAATTATTTTTTCTCGCTTAATTTTTAAAATCATAATTATTATGGCTTATTTATTTACGTCAGAATCTGTAAGTGAAGGACATCCAGACAAAATTGCAGATCAAATTTCGGATGCTTTAATCGATAACTTTTTGGCATTTGATGCTAATTCAAAAGTAGCTTGTGAAACTTTAGTAACAACTGGACAAGTTATTTTGGCCGGTGAAGTAAAATCAAATACGTATCTTGATGTGCAACATATTGCTCGCGAAGTAATTCGTAAAATTGGTTATACCAAAAGTGAATACATGTTTGAAGCCAATTCTTGTGGTATTCTTTCTGCCATACACGAACAATCCGCAGACATTAATCAAGGGGTAGACAAAGCCAATCCAGAAGAGCAAGGTGCCGGTGATCAAGGAATGATGTTTGGTTATGCTACCAATGAAACCGAAAATTACATGCCTTTGGCGCTTGATTTATCTCATAAATTATTGCAAGAATTAGCTATTTTAAGAAGAGAAAATGCCGAAATTACTTATTTACGCCCAGATGCAAAATCACAAGTAACTTTAGAATATAGCGATGACAACAAGCCAACTCGTATTGATGCTATCGTAATCTCGACACAACACGACGATTTTGACGAAGAGGCAACAATGCTTGCCAAAATCAAGACCGACATTATCGAGATACTAATCCCTAGGATTATTGCAAAAAACCCTAAGCAAGCACATTTATTCAACGATAAAATTCAATATCACATTAATCCAACAGGGAAATTCGTAATTGGAGGACCACACGGAGATACTGGACTTACTGGAAGAAAAATAATTGTAGATACTTACGGTGGAAAAGGTGCACATGGTGGTGGAGCATTCTCAGGGAAAGACCCTAGCAAAGTAGACCGAAGTGCTGCTTATGCGACACGTCATATCGCCAAAAACTTGGTTGCTGCTGGTGTTGCCGATGAAATATTGGTTCAAGTATCGTATGCTATTGGTGTCGCAAAACCTATGGGAATCTTTATTGACACCTACGGGACATCAAAAGTGAAATTGACTAATGGTGAAATTGCCAAAAAAGTAGAAGCTATCTTTGATATGCGTCCTTACTTTATTGAGCAACGTTTGAAATTAAGAAACCCAATCTATAGCGAAACTGCGGCTTACGGTCACATGGGACGCACACCAGAAACGGTTACCAAAACTTTTTCTGCTCCAGGTGGAAACGAAAAAACAGTTACTGTTGAATTGTTTACCTGGGAAAAATTAGATTTTGTCGATCAAGTAAAAACTGCATTTGGATTGTAGTTTCAACGATTCTATTTACTGTTTTTTAAGCTTTTAGCATCGTAAAAAACAACTCAAATTATTTATTAAACCCCGAAGTTTGTATTGGCAAACTTCGGGGTTTTTGTTTGTGTATATGCTGTAATTTTCTTATCTTAGTAAAAAATAACTTACACCGAGTAATGACAAAATTTCCTTCTATGCAGAGCGTATTATCTGCGATCAAAAAAACCTTTTTGAGATTCCCATTAGAAACTATAACCAGCATTTTGGGGACGGTTTTTGCGATTTTACTTTTAGAAGAAAAAACAAATTCGACCGAAAATTTCTACACCAAAAGTCTCTGGTGTTGTTTTCTATATCTCTCCTTATTCCTATCCATTAGTCTGTATTTTTCGGCAACTCAAAAAAGCAATTGGATTCGTTTTTTGACTAGTTTAACACTTGGCAGCCTAGTGACCGCCTTTGTGTTTAATTTTTCTGAAAAAATAATAAGGGTCGAAATACTTCAATTTTTAGTCCTCAATATTGCTTTGCATCTACTCGTTTCGTTTGCTGGATTTTTGCCAAAAAACTACAGCCAAGAGGAGTTTTGGGAGTTCAACAAACAACTTTTCCTGCGAATTTTAACTGCAACTCTTTACAGCTTGGCACTCTATGCGGGTTTATCTTTGGCAATATTGGCGGTTCATCATTTATTTAATATTGAATTCTACAACAACATCTACCTCCATTTATTCTTTGTTATTGCTGGTATTTTTAACACACTTTTCTTTTTGACTGGGATTCCAGAAACCAATAACAAAGAAATTCCGCTTACCCTAAATTACCCAAAAGGACTTAAAAAATTCACCCAATATGTTTTATTGCCACTAATAAGCATTTATTTGGTAATTTTAATTTGTTATGAAACCAAAATTCTAGTGACCCTTTCGCTACCTGTTGGCTGGGTCTCCTATTTGGTATTGATCTTTGCCATTTTTGGTATTCTTTCTTTTTTATTAGTACATCCTATCGCAGAACAAACTGGAAATCTTTGGATAAAAACATTCAACCGCTGGTTTTATTTTTTACTTGTCCCGCTGTTAGTACTTTTATTTTGGGCAATTTTATACCGAATTAGTCTTTACGGCTTTACACATGAGCGTTATTATGTCTTTGTATTGGCTATTTGGCTAACTATTATTGTTGGTTATTTTTTAATTCAAAGAAAACCAAAAATAAAATTCATCCCCATCAGCATGTGTTTGACTGCATTACTCTCGATTGTTGGACCACAAAGCGCAGACTCTATATCGAAGAACAGTCAGATTGCTAGATTTGAAGGCTATATAAAAAGGACTGGAAAAGAAAAACTCACTTTTGAACAAGAACAGGATTTAAGTAGCATCGTTGATTTTTTAGAAGAGAATTACGGTGTAAAAACACTTCTTCCGTTTACAAAAGACAAACTAAATACGCTACTTACAAAAGACAAAAAACCAAATTCATCTCAAATCATGGAGGCTTTAGGTTATGAATACCGCTCCTCCTACGAACAAAAAGGAATTAATAATACTAACTTCTACTATAGCTTTTATAATGGTGATTCGCAAAACATAGAGAGCATACACGGATACGACCTGTCATTTCTAATTTGGGGTGCCACCGATTTAAAATGTGAGAATTGCATCAAAATAAACGATAAGTCCTATTCTATTAAATCTTCTAGAAAGGATTATGGATTAGACTTGCAGATTAACAAAGATATTGTTCCGTTAAAGATTGTTGATTTTATAAATAATAATCCCGCCTTTATTCAAAATAAAGACTCCAACCAAAAAATAACTCAAAAAATAGTATCCCAAAAATACGTAGTTTTAATAACCTATCTCAGCGCAAATGGCCAAAAGGAAGCAAAAAAAATAAGCTTAGAACAATTTCAGATTCAGATAATGTTAAAAATTAAAAACATTGAATTATGATCCTCACAAAAGCAATTTCAAAATCTTGACCATATACAGGTGAAGGTTTTTCATGAAGTAATCAGAGCTGTGTGTGTTTTTAAAATAATAGACAATTATTTTAAAAGTAGTTGTATTGGCAACAGTATCAATTAAAGATAGATGTAAAATTTAGAATAGTTTAGATTATCTTAGCCAAACTATGAAAGAATTAATCCTACTTCTGTTTTTGTCATTCAGTAGCTTGGGTTTCGGTCAAACCAAAAAAATGACCGTTACACCATTGCAATTCACACCGCTTCAAGCAGACACTTTTATCGGAATAGACGGTTTAGGCTTTCTATATTACATCAAAAACAACATTTTTTGTAAACAAAAGGATGTTACCGTTTGGGAATATAAAAACGTAAGCCTAGGAAAAATAACTCGTGTTGACCTTTTAAATCCGCTGAAAATAGTTTTGTTCTACGAGAACTTCAACACTGTAGTACTACTTGACAATCAATTAAATGAAAACCAAAAAATTAATTTTTCAGAAAATACAATTCCAATCGTGGCAACTGCAACAGGAATAGCATCACAAAATCAGTTATGGATTTACAATAGTCTGAATCAGCAAATCGGACTTTACAATTATTTAAAGAAAGAATACAAAACCCTTTCGATTCCATTTTCAGAAAGCATTAAATATTACCAATCGAATCTTAACAGTTTTGATTGGATAGACGAAAAAAACATTTGGTATTCGATTGATGTATTCGGAAAAACAACCACCAAAGGAACAATTTCTAATCTTGATTCAATCGTAATCATTAATTCGAGTCAATTCATTTATAGCAAAGACAATCTCTTATTTTTTACGAATATGGGTATCGGCAACACTAAATCGGATATAGAAATCGAAATTCAAGAAAAAACGTTTAAAAATTTCTATTACAAAGACCAAATTTTATCTATTTTTACAGCGGAGGGAATTACAAATTATAAAATTACAACACCATAATGCACATAGCAATAGCAGGAAACATCGGTTCTGGAAAAACAACATTAACCCGTTTGCTGGCCAAACATTTTAAATGGGAGCCTCATTTTGAAGATGTCGTTGATAATCCTTATTTGGATGATTTTTACCATCAAATGGAACGTTGGTCTTTTAATTTACAAATTTATTTCCTGAATAGTCGTTTTCGTCAAGTGATGCACATTCGCCAAAGCGGCAAAAAAATTATTCAAGACAGAACCATTTATGAAGACGCACATATTTTTGCTCCCAATCTTTATGCAATGGGACTGATGACTAGTCGTGATTTTGAAAATTACACCACCTTATTTGAATTAATGGAGTCGTTTGTTAAACCGCCCGATTTACTTATTTATCTTAGAAGCTCTATTCCTAACTTGGTAGGACAAATTCACAAGCGGGGACGAGAATACGAAAATACAATTTCTATCGATTACCTAAGCCGCCTCAACGAGCGTTATGAGGCTTGGGTACAAACCTACAATAAAGGTAAAATTTTAATTATTGATGTCGATAAAATTAATTTTGTTGATAATCCCGAAGATTTAGGAAACATTATCAATCGAATTGATGCGGAATTGAACGGGTTGTTTTAAAAAAAAGAATTGTAACACTGTCTAAATTATCACTATCTAACTCTTTTGGCTTCGATAACGATAACTTTATTCGTATTGGTAACTAAAATCTAGTTTCTGATTCCATTTACATTCATTTTTGGAGAATTCTGTTCCTCTTTTCAAATTGCGATACCAAAAAACTAATAAACTGCCACTCCAAACCATTTATATTCCCTTCGTGAAGATCTAATATCATTTATATCTCAAATTTACTAGAATAAAAAACGTCAGCAATCCTTGTATCTAAAGAGTAATGATGAAATATATTGCCTAGTAAAATCAAAGTTTAAATAGCATAAAGAGCTACCTAATCATTCTATTCGTGACAGAATAATAGCGTTTTAAAATTTATAAACTACGTGTTTTTATATTATCAATTTCTAATAGAACATCCATTCCTTACCCCCAGATAAAAGTAAAGACTATTAAAGATTAGCTGTAGACTGAATACAAAAAATGAATTCTAAGTAAAGGTTTCAAAAATAAATCCTGTAATTTCCCTCGTTCTTTCTCCTTTTTTCGTTAAAAAATATTTACTAAACAAAATAGATGGTTTACGTTTTTTTGAGATTACCATTCATTTACTTTATTGGCATCCATTTTTATGAAAATGAATAGTAAAATAGTAAACCCCCAAAGTCCCGAACCCCCATAAGAAAAGAAC
>JAYVGE010000454.1:0-2525 GCA_043772515.1 Flavobacterium sp.
ATCAGATGTCATCACAGGACTAATAGGCAAGCTCAAAACTTCGCTATGTATTTTCTCTGTTATCGGAAAAGAGAAATTGCTCCATTGTACCAACGCTTTTTGTTGGTGCGGAGCAATCGGGTAATGAATTAGGATCTCCACACCGTTTTTACGCAAATATTCTTGTAAATCGGTTCTGTTTTGAGTTCGAACGACAAACAAATGAAAAACGTGAGTATGCTGCTTTGCTTCATAACTTGCAACTCCTTGCCATGACGATGTTGGCAAGATTATTTTATCGTTTTTAATCTCGGACAAATAACGAGTCGCAATAGCTCTTCTTTTTTTATTATCGGTATCTAAGTAGGGTAATTTTACATTCAGAAATGCGGCTTGTAACTCGTCTAATCTTGAATTTACGCCAACAAAATCATTCTTGTATTTGGTCTCCGAACCATAATTGCGAAGTGTGGCAATCATTTTGGCTAGTTCCTTATTATTGGTAGTTACTGCACCTGCGTCTCCCAAAGCACCTAGGTTTTTCCCTGGATAAAAACTAAAAGCGGCTGCGTCACCAGCATTCCCTGCCATCAGACTTTCTGTTTTCTGTTTTCTGTTTTCGACTAAAAAAGCGCCATGCGCTTGGGCAGCATCTTCAATAACCAACAAATCATTTGCTTTTGCAATTGTGCCAATGGCTTGTATTTCGGCTAATTGTCCGTAAAGATGTACCACAAGAATCGCTTTGGTTTTTTTGGTGATTTTATCTTGAATTAGATCAGGATTGAGGGTATATGTTTCTAGCTTTGGCTCGACCAAAACGGGTACTAAATCGGCTTGAATAATCGCCAAAATACTAGCAATATAGGTATTCGCAGGAACAATCACTTCGTCTCCCTTTTGCAGTTTTCCTAGTTGAATGTAGGCTCTAAAAATCAATACCAATGCATCCAATCCATTCCCCACTCCAATACAATATTGAGTACCGCAATAGGTTGCAAAATTGGCTTCAAACTCCTTGACTTGATTACCCAAAATATACCAACCACTTTCCAAAACCGATACCAATTTCTCTTGAAAAGCCACTTGATAAGGTTCATTTATTCTTTTTAAATCTAAAAATGGTATCATAATAGTTCTATTTTATAAAAATCTTGATTATAAATAGAACAACCCAGTTCTTCTTTTTGTTTTAAAAGTCCCGAATTATATCCTTTTACATTATCCTCATTTACTATACCCATATCAAAAAAAGACTTTCCTTCTTGCTTGTATTTTTCTATTAAATTAATAAATAAAAAATCCATTGCTCTCAGCTCCTCTCCTTTTTTGGTTGTTGCTCCATATTGAGACTTTACAACACTTTGCGTGTCAAAAACAGTTACACCTGCAATTATACAGTTTTCATAATAGACCGAAAATTGTCTTATATTCTGCGGAAAATTATTCTTCAAAACAGTAATTTCTTTTAAACTATGAACAGGTTTTGCATTGTGTTTCTCCATCAATCTTGGCTCCAAAACTAATTTCCAAAAGAAATCGAATTGATTTTGCTCTATAATTTCTAAATTCAATTCACTAATTTTCCTAAAATGCTTTCTTTTACTCTTTGATATATGCAATGGCATTACCAAATTTACAGCCAAATTCATCTCTTTTCTGTATAACAAAGCCCCTTTACGAAGTAAGAAAAAATCTATTTCGCCATTTCCTCCCGAAGGATAAAAAACAGGAATTTGTTTAAAAAAAAACGTTTTAATAGAATTCTCCTTTAAAAAACGTAGCAAACAATCCAAAATTTCTTCTGTTTTTTCTCCATTTATTCTGTCACAATAAACCAACCCGCCATAAGTTAATCCTTGATGCGAATAAACAACCGCATCGACACGATTGGCAGGCAAAACGGCAATCATTTTTTTATTATCAAAAACCAGCAACGAGTAATCTTCAAAACGATCTTTATGGTACTCCATAAAATGACGATGAAACAAAAAAGTAGCATTTTTGGACTGACCAATAAAATCATTCCAAAGTACAAAATCACTTTCTTGATAAAGTCGAACGGTAAAATTTTTCACTATAAAATTTAAGAATTTAAGAAAACAAAACTTTACTGTTTATGGTTTAAAGGCGACAAATGCCATTTGAATTTTACCGCCATCAACCGTACCGTAATAATCACTAACGTAGTTGTTAGATAAATCGTATCATTGTCGAAATTAAGTTTCCTTAATCCAAAAAAAACAATTCCTCCAAGAATACAAATGGTAGCATAAATTTCTCTTCGAAAAATAACCGGAATTTCATTGCACAAAATATCACGAGTCACCCCTCCAAAACAAGCCGTCATTGTTCCTATGGCGATACATATAATAGGATGCAAATGGGTATCAATTCCTTTTTCGATTCCTATAATTGTAAAAACCCCTAAACCAATAGTATCAAACAAAAACAATGATGTACGAAGACGATCGAATTTTTTTCTGAATATAATCGACAAAACAATTGCTAGACTAATCATATAGACATAGTTTAAATCAAGCATC
>JAYVGE010000455.1:0-6060 GCA_043772515.1 Flavobacterium sp.
AAAACAAATCCAACAAAATCTAATCCCTAAAATTAGAAATCTAAAATCTAAATACTATCTTTGACAAACTAAAATCGGAATGCAATTTAAACACCCGGAAATTCTCTATTTTCTTTTCTTGCTGGTTATTCCAATTCTGGTTCATTTATTTCAATTACGCCGTTTCAAAAAAGAGTATTTTACCAATGTTCATTTTTTAAAAGAGCTTTCTATTCAAACCAGAAAAAGTGCAACAATCAAGAAATGGTTACTTTTGGTCTGTCGTTTATTATTGCTTACCTGCCTGATTATTGCATTTGCTCAACCCTTTTTTAATGCAAAAGACAGCAAAAATGCTTCAAATGAAATGTACATCATTCTAGACAATTCCTTTAGCATGCAAGCCAAAGGAAAAAAAGGAGAATTACTAAAACGTGCTGTTCAAGAACTACTAGAGGAAACTCCAGAAAACATAACCTTTTCGCTACTTACCAACTCCGAAAATCATTGGAATACCGATATAAAAACCATTCGTAGCTCGCTACAAAATCTTAATTACAGCGCAACTCCTTTTCGATTAGACCAACAAATTGCCAAAATAAAATCGCATCAATCGGCTTTCAAAAAAGACATCGTAGTTATTACTGATGCTATTGGTCTGGATAAAAAGCAAATACAGAAAACGAATCTTGGCGAGACTCCGTATTTTATAATTCCAAAAGCAGAACAAAAAAACAATGTTTCGATTGATAGTGTATTTATTCACCAAACACTAGATGATTTTTACGAAATAAAAGTTCATTTTTCGGCTTATGGAGAAGATACAAAACCCGTTTCTGTTGCTTTATATAATGAAAAAAAACTGATTGCCAAAACCATAGTCTCTTTTGAAACCAGCAAAAAGAACCTTCTTTTTACCATTCCAAAACAAGGCTTTCATGGTTATGTGGCTATTGAAGACAATGGCCTAGACTACGACAACAAGCTATATTTTAGCATTTTAAAATCAAAAAAAAACAATGTAATCAGTATTGGCGAGCCCGAAAAAAGTAGTTTTTTATCTCGAATTTACACCAATACCGAATTTAACTATAGTAATTTTCCGTTGGGCTCATTAGATTACAACAGTATTGAGAAACAAAATACGATTGTGTTGAATGAATTAGTCGAAATTCCGCAAGCATTACAAACCACACTAAAATCATTTGTAGAAAAAGGCGGCAACCTGATTATTATTCCGTCTGCAACAACTACGATACGTAACATCAATCTTTTTTTGGCACAATTTGGTACATTTCAATTTCAAAATTTAGACCCTACAGAAAAATTAATTACCAAAATAAATTTCAATCATCCCCTATTTAGCGGTGTTTTTGAAAACAAAATCGCTAATTTTCAATATCCAAAAACAAAAAAATCGTTTGTTACTACAGGTTCTAGTCCTGCAATTTTATCCTATGAAGATCAGCGTCTTTTTCTAACGGCTTTGCGCAATCCTGTTTCGGCAGTTTATGTCTTTTCGGCACCCCTAAATAGCGAAAATTCCAATTTTCAGCATTCGCCATTAATTGTACCCGTTTTTTACAAAATGGCTTTAAACAGTCAGAATACAGGAGTAAACGCAGTAACAATAGGCAGTAAGAATCCCTATTATATAGAAACGGCTTTGTCTAAAGAAGCAATTCTAACCGTAAAAGGAACTGCTGAACAATTTATCCCGATACAACAAATCCTGAATAATAAAGTAAAAATGATTTTTAACGATTATCCAGAACTAGCAGGTAATTATAAGATATATAATAAAAAAGAAGCCTTAGAAAACATCAGTTTTAATTACAACAGAGCCGAAAGCAATCTGAATCAAGACAATGAAGACGTGCTATCCGACTCCAAAACAATCGATTCTATCGCTACCGTTTTCGACACCCTACAAACCGACCGAACCGACAATCAACTCTGGAAATGGTTTCTTATCTTTGCACTGTTATTTTTGATAACTGAAATGGCAATTGTTCGGTTTGTGAAGTAAAAAATGTTCGTAAAAATTAAACATACAGATTGAAATCATCAAGATTCAAAAAAATTGAAGACTGTAGATTTTAAACTCCTTAAAAAAATAGATCTACACATGAAAATAATCATCCGAGGCGCCAAAATTATCGATTCGAAAAGTCCCTTTCACAACCAGACTGTAGATCTTTTAATTGTAGATGGTTTTATAAAAAAAATAGGGACGGCACTTCCAAATACCGATAATGCCGAAGAACTAAAGTTAAACAATCTTCATCTTTCCCAAGGATGGTTTGACAGTAGTGTCTCCCTTGGAGAACCTGGTTTTGAAGACCGAGAAACGATTGCAAACGGACTTATTGTTGCTGCCAAAAGTGGCTTTACTGCCATAGCCTTACAACCCAACTCCTACCCCATTATCGACAATCAATCGCAGGTCAATTTTGTGCAAACCAAAGCCAATGGTTTTGCCACACAACTTTTTCCGATAGGCGCTTTGACCAAAGAAAGCCAAGGCAAAGACATGGCAGAATTATTTGACATGAAAAATGCAGGTGCCGTAGCTTTTGGCGATTACAACACCAATTTAGACAACACCAACTTATTAAAAATAGCCTTACAATATGTACAAGATTTTGATGGATTAGTTGTTGCCTTTACACAAGACACAACTCTAAAAGGAAACGGAGTTGCTAATGAAGGCATCGTTTCGACACGATTGGGACTCAAAGGAATTCCGAATCTTGCCGAGGAATTACAAATCGCAAGAAACTTATTTTTATTAGAATACACAGGTGGCAAACTACACATTCCGACCATTTCGACAGCAAAATCGGTGCAATTAATTCAATATGCCAAAGCAAAAGGACTTCAAGTAACCTGTAGCGTTGCGATACATCATTTGGTTTTGACCGATGAAAAACTAGAGAATTTTGATACCCGTTTTAAAGTTTCTCCTCCACTACGAACAGAAACCGACAGAAAAGCATTGCTTGAGGGAGTTCTAAACGGAACGATAGACCTAATTACTTCTGACCATAACCCAATCGATATTGAGCATAAAAAAATGGAGTTTGATATGGCAAAAAACGGAACAATTGGTTTAGAAAGTGCTTTTGGTATTTTGATGACCGTACTGCCATTAGAAACTATAATAGAGAAATTAACGGCCGAAAAAGCAATTTTTAGCATTCCAAACCATAGTATTAACGAAGGTGAAATTGCCAACATTACTTTATTTAACCCCGAAGGAAATAGTATTTTCGGTAAACAAAATATTTTATCAAAATCAAAAAATTCGGCTTTTTTAGGAACAGCAACCCAAGGAGAAGTTTATGGAATTTTTAACCAAAACCAATTAATTTTGGCATAAAACAAAAAAATGAACAACACTATCGATACCGGAAAAACAGCGGCCATTACAAGTTATATTTTAGGAATTGGTGTATTTATAGCTATGTCTATGAATGCAGAAGACAAGAATTCATTTGCTTCTTTTCATATCCGTCAGGGTTTAGGATTAACGCTAACTTTTGTCTCATTAGGATTAATCATTAGCAATTTTGATAGCTTAATGATTTCAGTTCCCATGTGGATTTTTGTTTTTGCATTATGGTCTTATGGCATCTTGAGTGCCATAAGAGGCGAAACAAAACCCGTTCCGTTATTAGGAAGCTATTTTCAAAAATGGCTTTCTAGTATTTCTTAGAAAAAAACGTATGACATTTACCCAAATAATAAAAACTCAATGAATTTATCTCTTGAATATCTGGTTAGAGAACCAAAAATAAAATTAGAAAAAAACCCGCTTATCCTTTTATTACACGGATACGGTAGTAACGAGCAAGATTTATTTTCGTTTGCGACCGAACTTCCTGACCACTATTATATTGTGTCGGCTCGTGCTCCCTATGATTTGCAATACGGAAGTTATGCTTGGTACGCCATTAATTTTGATGCTGATGAAAATAAATTCTCAGACCACGAACAAGCAAAAATTTCTAGAGATTTAATAGCAACCTTCATTACCGAATTGGTAGCCCATTATCCTATCGATTCTAGTAATGTAAATTTGGTAGGCTTTAGCCAAGGTTCGATTTTGAGTTACGCTGTGGCGCTTTCTCACCCAGAAAAAATAAGCAAAGTGGTCGCTATGAGCGGTTATTTTAATTCGGAAATTATAGAGGACAATTATAGTAAAAAAGATTTTAGCAAACTACAAATATTTGTCTCTCACGGAACCTCAGATCAGGTAATTCCTATAGAATGGGCAAGAAAAACTCCAGCAATCTTAGACAATTTACATATAACAAATACATATAAAGAATATCCTATTGGTCACGGGGTTTCTCCACAGAACTTCTATGATTTCAAAAAATGGTTAGAAAACAATTAAGTTTTATTGCCCAGTATACACTATTTTTTTTCCTTTCTTAAGTACGTATCCTTTCCAAGATATCAGTTGCCAGTCGTCTTTTACCCACGGTTGGCTTTCTGATTTTCTTTCTAAAATAATAGATTCTTTTTGTGTATCCAAAAATAATTCTGCCTTATTGCCTTGTTCTTCAAAAACTACAAATGCACTGGTAGTATAACTTTTATCGTCTTGTTCTGTATGATCCAGTCTTGTTCCTTCAAAAACACGGATGCATTCCTTTCTTAAAACAGACCATGTGTAACCCGCAGAAGCCTTACAGCCGTGCTCATCCTGATCATTCCCGACAATTTGAGGAGTCGTTTCTTGTTTGACAACCTCTTTCAAATCCTCTTTTGGATTAACTTTATTGGCACAAGAAAATGCAACAATAATAAAAGCTAGTGTTAGAATCGTATTTTTCATATCTATTTTTGGTGTAAAAGAGATTGGTTTATCTCAAAAGTAATACTTTCATCTTCATTAACAAAATATTTCAGCAAGACTTCTCCCCAGTATTCTCCATCACTAAAATCAGCAATAATCCAACGGTGATTGAGTACTCTCACTTTGTTGATTATAAATTTGTTTGCCCCTATTTGATCCTGCCCTGTGTATGGATTCCCTTTGGGATTTGCATTTAAATCTGTTAATTTCCCTACAACATAAGGGATTAATTTTTGGTATCTAACTATTTGTTCCGACGAAGCTGCTTCAAAATAATTTTGAGCATTTTCGTTTCTTTCCAAAGAAAAATAGTTGGCATCGGCTAATTTATTGGTAATCGAATTCAAGCTATCTTTTAATCTTGTTGTTGTCTTTTTATATTTTTCTTGCTCATAATTAACTTCTTTGCTCAAGAACATATAGGTATAAACATTAAAAAGTAATGCGAGAATAAAAGCATAAAGGAGTAACGATTTTTTCATGTGTAATACTATTTGTTTTAATTAATTACAATTTCTAAATTATCATAAGCCAAAAAAACATTGTCTGGAAGCCTTTTTTGCACTTCTTCATGAAACCCCAAAACATGGCTTATGTGTGTAAGATAAGCTCTTTTGGGCTGTACTAAAGCAATAAAATCTAATGCTTCTTGCAAATTGAAATGGGTAGTATGGGGTTCTATCCGTAAAGCGTTTACAACCAAAACATCAAGATTTTTCAATTTCTCCATTTCACTATTGGCAATTGTTTTTACATCGGTCAAATAAGCAAACCCTTCCATTCGATAACCAAAAACCTGAAGGTCTCCGTGCATTGCATCTATAGGAATTACTGTTTTGTTGCCTATTAAAAACCGATGATTATTTTGCACTTCAATTGTCGCTACAGAAGGAGCTCCTGGATACCTATTGACCGTTTCAAAAACGTAATCGAATCGTTTTTTTAAGTTCTGTATTACCCGTTGGTGTGCATAAATTGGAATCTCGCCTTGCTTAAAATTAAAGGGACGAATATCATCTAAGCCCGCAGTATGATCCGAATGTTCATGAGTAAATAAGATTCCGTCTACTTTTTTACAATTTGATGCTAGCATTTGTTGCCTAAAATCGGGACCACAATCGATTACAAAAGAACAATTGTCCCAAGTAAGCCAAACCGAAACTCGAAGTCTTTTGTCCTTAGCATCAGTACTTTTGCAAACGGGATGATCA
>JAYVGE010000456.1:0-6053 GCA_043772515.1 Flavobacterium sp.
AGGACAAACCGATTCCAAAACAACCACTAATTTTAAAAAAATCCTTGGTAACAAAGATTGATGGTCCTGTTACGGGTAAAGTCGACGAAATTATAAACTTAAATGTTACTTTTATGGTAGATACTAACTGTGGTAATTTTAATCAAATCGTAGAAGCTACAATAGGGACCGAAAAAGGGTTGCAGGTAGAAGCAAAATACGAAGGTAATACCTGTGATAAAATGGTGCCCAAACCAGTAACAACTATTTACAAATTCAAATCGACCGTTAAGGGAACTTATGACATTAAATTTAAGAAATCAGAAACCGAATTTTTAAAGCATACGTTGGTAATCAACTAGTTCGATTATCGAATTAACATTATCACTTTTTGAGTAGCCGTTTTAGAAAATTTTATTCCTAATCAAGATACAGGAATAGAAACATTTCTAAAACGGTTTACTATTTCTATGTTATAAAAATAACTATTTTTGCAATCTAAATTTTTAGTTATGCCAAAGAAGAAATACAAAATAGCGGTCATTCAATTAAATCTTAATGATGTTGCCGAAAACAACCTAAAAAAATGTTTAAGTTGGGTACGAGATGCTGCCAATCAAGGTGCAGAAGTTATTTCGTTACCAGAATTATATAGCAGTCATTATTTCTGTCAGAGCGAAGATGTAGACAATTTTGCCATGGCAGAGCCATTGTACAGTACTTCGTTTATTGCTTTTAGTGCTTTGGCAAAAGAATTGGGTATTGTAATCATTGTTCCTTTCTTCGAAAAAAGAATGGCAGGAATTTACCACAACAGTGCTTACATTATCGATACCGATGGATCAGAAGCTGGTTTATACAGAAAAATGCACATTCCAGATGATCCTCATTTTTACGAAAAATTCTATTTTACGCCTGGAGATCTTGGCTTTAAGGCTTTCCCAACTAATAAAGGAAAAATTGGAACCCTTATTTGCTGGGATCAGTGGTTTCCAGAAGCCGCTCGACTAACGGCTTTGCAAGGTGCCGATGTATTATTTTACCCAACTGCAATAGGATGGCATCCACAAGAAAAAGAACAATATGGAGAAAACCAACACGGTGCTTGGATGAACGTCATGAAAGGACATGCGGTAGCCAATGGCGTATATATCGCTGCTGCAAACCGAATTGGGTTAGAGCAATATTTACCCAATACAGCCGGAATTCAGTTTTGGGGTTCTTCGTTTATTGCGGGACCACAAGGAGAAATTTTAGCGCAGGCGTCACACGACAAAGAAGAAATTATTATAGCCGAAGTTGATTTGGATTTACAAGAAAATGTGCGTCAGAACTGGCCCTTCTTTAGAGACCGACGCATAGACGCTTTTGGAGATATAACAAAAAGAGCAATCGACTAATTTTATGAATACAACCAACAGAAGATTTCCTGCAGAGTGGGAAAAGCAGCAAGCAGTTTTACTTTGTTTTCCGCACAATGGCAAAGACTGGCCTGGAAAATACGAAGCTATACAATGGGCTTTTGTAGAATTTATAAAAAAAGTAGCTACTTTTGAGCAAGTTATTTTGGTCGTAGCCAATGAAATTCAAAAAGAAAAAGTCACAACAATGCTAGAAACAGCACACGTTTTAATGACCAATCTTTCTTTTATTACACATAAAACCAACAGAAGCTGGATGCGTGATTCGGGTGCGATTATTGTAAAAAACGGAACAGAAAGGGAAGCATTAAATTTTAATTTTAATGGTTGGGCAAAGTACAAAAACTATCAACTCGATAAATTTATTCCTGCCAAAATAGGCAAATTTCTGAATATTCCCGTTACCCAAGTAATGTACAATGGAAAGCCCGTAATTGTAGAAGGAGGAGCGATAGACAGCAATGGAAAAGGGACATTGCTAACTTCGGAAGAATGTTTGATGCATCCCGATATTCAGGTTCGGAATCCTAATTTTAGCAAAGCAGATTACGAAGCTGTTTTTAAAGAATATCTAGGAATAACCAATGTAATTTGGCTAGGAGATGGAATTGAAGGCGATGACACCCACGGGCATATTGATGATTTATGTCGATTTGTAAACGAAGACACCATTGTAACCATCGTAGAATCGGATCCTAACGACAGCAATTACAACCCTTTGCAAGAGAATTTAAAACGTTTGCAAAATGCAAAATTAGAAAACGGAAAAACACCAAAAATAGTAGAATTACCCATGCCAAAACGATTGGATTTTGACGGTTTGCGATTGCCCGCCAGTTATGCCAACTTCTTGATTTTGAATAATTGTGTTTTGGTCCCTACCTTTAATGATGCCAATGATAGAATTGCTTTGAATATTCTAGCAGATTGTTTCCAGGAAAGAGAAATTATCGGTATAAGTGCCATTGATTTAATTTGGGGTTTTGGAACATTGCATTGCTTGAGCCAACAAATTCCTGAATAATGCTTTATTTTTTTAGCTAAAAAAGTATTTTTAAATTATAAAAATGCAAATGAGAACACAATTTCGGCAACATATTGAAGATATAATAACTCTGACAGAAGATGAATTTACTTTTGTCTTTTCTCATTTTTCAGTCAAAAAAACAAAAAAACATCAATTCTTAATTCAAGAAAACGACGAGGTAACCCAAACCTACTGGGTAAAAAAAGGCTTACTTAAAGCCTATATTACCGATGAAAACGGAAAAGACTACATTCTTAATTTCGCAATGGAAAATTGGTGGATAAGCGATTTTCAAGCTTATTTTTCCCAAACAAAAGCAACTCTAAATGTAACCTGCTTAGAAGATTCTGAGTTGCTTTGTTTATCGTTTGAGAATCGAGAAAAACTTTGTGCAGAGCTACATAAAATGGAACATTTTTTTAGAAAAAAAGCCAATAGTGGTTTTGTTTCTCTACAAAAACGCATGCTATCATTCTTGACACAAAATACAAAACAACAATATGAAATACTACTTAAACAATATCCACAACTTTTTCAAAGAGTACCTAAAACCATAATTGCGGCATATCTCGGAGTTTCAAGAGAAACTTTAAGCCGATTGAGTTCTTAAGAGCCTGCTAGAAATTGCATTTTTTCAAGAAACAAAATGAACTTCAATTTTTTATTTCTACTTTATTTTCAAAACACATTGTAAAATCATATAAACAATCTCCTGTAAATTAAAAATATTCGCATGTTTATTTTTAATACATATGATTTATTGTACACAAAATTCTTAACTTGTGATATAGCTCACATAAAAAAAGTGATATACGTCTTTTCTTATCAAAAGAAACAGTCCCAACTTTGTATTATATTTTAATTTAAAAAAAATACAATGACAAAAGTAATTATCACATTAGTATTGGGCTTTTTTATGCCCCAAATTCATTCACAGCAAAAAAACAAACTCTCCTTAATTTTCGGAAAGTACAAAACAATGGACAGGAATTGCAATTTCGAAAGAGAATAGAGTATTTGTAAATTTTCCGAGATGGTCTAGAGAAACGCCAATATCTGTTGCAGAAATTGTAGATAGCGAGATAATCCCATATCCGAATAAAGCTTGGAACAACTGGGATACAACGATTTTACAAAAGTATCAATTTGTTTGTGTACAAAGTGTTTGTATCGATGAATTGAATGTTCTTTGGGTACTTGACACTGGTTATGAGTTGCGTACAGATGCTACAAAAGCAGCCCATCTTTATGCTTTTGACCTTACTGACAATAGTTTAAAATCTGAATTTATCTTTCCCGAAGAAATAATCACAAATAAAAGTTATCTAAATGATTTTCAAATAGACAACAAGAACCAAACAGCCTATTTGACAGATTCTCAAGTTGGAGGAATTGTAATATTAGATTTACATACCAATAAGATAAGACGTGTTTTATCTAAGCATCCATCTACATTAACAGAAGTGTCAAAAATAGTTATAGAAGGCTTTGAACGTACCCATCCAGTTCACTCTGACGGAATTGCATTAGACTACAAAAGAAAATATTTGTATTACTGTTCCTTGATGGGTAAAAATATTTATAAAATACCTACAAGTGCATTATTGGATAAAAACAAGAACGATCTAGCATTAGGAAAAGAAGTAGAAAAGTTTGCAGAAACCGGTGCAAACGATGGGATTATATTTGATAAAAAAGGAACTCTTTATTTGAGTAGCTTAGAAAAAAACGCCATTTACAAATTGGACAAAAAAGGCAAACTTAAAGAAGTTATTAAAGACCCTCAAATAAAATGGCCCGATTCATTCGCTTTTGATAGCTTCGGAAACTTATTTTTTACTATTTCAAAAATTCATATTCCAAAATCAAACAGAGGTCTTTATCGTATTTTTAAACTAAAAAAAAAATGCTTATAATAAATCATATTGTACAATAAGTAAAAAACGTATTCCTTGATTAAACAAAATATTTTGTCCCTTAAGAATTTAAGATTAAATGCATAATCTCACGTATAACTAAAGATAAAAAGCCGATAAATCTCAAGATTTATCGGCTTTTAAAACCATTTGTTTGTAAAATTGTGGGCGATGAGGGGTTCGAACCTATTGGACGAAACCCACGTAAACGCTTACTTATTTTTTCTTTGAGAATAAGAGTGCCACGAATGTGCCACAATTATCATCTTTCTTTTCCAATATCTTAAAAAAGTTCCTGCATGAAACTTATTGAGTTTTAAAGAACGTTATAATCCTTATGATTAAGATCAAATTTACTATTTATATCTGGAATTCTCCCCCTTGGAATGAAAATTGTTATTAAAATTTTGTTCCATTAAAGAAATTAAAGTGTTTGTTTGAAGGCAATTATCTTTTGCAATATTAAATTTTTAACTTATGCTCCATACTGTTTATTCTCACCAGAAAAAGAACAAAGCCCTTACGATCCTGTAAATGCTTTTTTTACTACTGGCTCTACCCGAATAAATACCGAAATTTAAAACAATTTGAATGGCTTTTGAAAAGTGATTTCATCCTTAATGTTGTTTGGTATCAATTATTTTGAAATGGACGTCTCAATTCAGGTAATTAAAAGACAATTTTCAAATTATCTGCTAAAAGGACTTCATAAATATCTAGAATGCAAATATAAGTTGATATGGAATAGTTTTTTTGGAAATTGTGGTACATTTATCTTAGTCTGGAAATTTTCCCAAAAGAACATTTTAAACTCTTACCGTTTGTAATCAAAAATAATTGAAATGCTAAAACAACACCAATTAAAACTTGTTTTTTCTTTGATCATCATTGCAGTGTTATTAATTATGTACAATTATAATCATAATGAGACTTTGGTCTTGGAAAAAAAACTTGCTCGAATAAACAAAGAACTTCACCTGAAACAAGTCACTTTCGAAAGAAGGCAAAAGACGTATAATGAAAAAGCAAAACAGCAGCGGACAGAAATCGAACGTATGCGAAATCAATTGAAACCGTAAGCAAAATGCTTGGTCATAAAAACTTACACACTACACAACATTAAGCTAAAATACTGGATAAAAAGTGAGTGAGGATATGCAGGTTTTGAGGGATAAAATCAAAATTAATAACGTTAAATTTAAAATAAAAGCTGATTAAAAAAATAATTTTTAAAATGTAGCTTAACTATTTATTTGGGGTCTATTTGTATATCCAATACTAATTTTGCAAAAGTTCACTGACGGTACAGTTATGATACAGTATTCCGAAATCAATCAGATTGCCTCCTTTTCCCAGACCGTGATCAAACCATAAATTCAGTTTTCAGTTGACTTTAAAAGAGGGGTCATTTTCTTCACGCAATGGAGAACGATACCAATGATCTGCATTTATAACTTTAACAGGATTGTATCTTTTAAATCCTGCAATTTTCTAAGGTCGCCCCTTTGTAATGAATTAATCTTTAGCAAGCTAAATACTCCTCCAGCAAAAGCGGATAATAAAGGAATAAAACTATTAGTATCACTCATATCGTTTTTAATTTTAAATAAGTACAATTAATTAATTCTCTTCAAAGAGGCGATAAGGAAATACGCTCGATGATTTGCTCTTTAAATACTTCATGAAACTCTCACATAAATATCCCCATTC
>JAYVGE010000457.1:0-16099 GCA_043772515.1 Flavobacterium sp.
TTTAAAAAATTAAATTTCACGAATTATGAAGATTTGTGTAATTCAAAAAGTAATTATTCGTGTAAATTGGTGTAATTCGTGTCTAACTTTTTTTTTAAAAGTGTTTGCCCTATTTTTTTATAAAAAAATGTTGATTTCTAAAGACAAACTTTACAAATCAACATTCGTTAATCAATTTTCAAATTCAATTGCAATATCAATAAACAATTGCAAAATCTTACTACTTCAAATTACATCCTAGCAGGCTCTACCCACTTAAAGATAGTAGACTCTTGAGGGATCACCATTCGTTCTGTAATTTTGGTCATTCTTGCAGGCAATTTCATAAGATAATCACGTGCTTTTTCGGCTTCATCGGTTAAACTAGAAATTTTATCAATTTCCCATTTATCGATTAATTTTTGCATAATATCTATGTAATCGGTTGCAGTATAAACACCTATACGTTGTGCCGAATCCGAAAATTGTTCGAAAGCAGAACTTATTTTTTGACCCGATTCTCTTAAAAAATGAGCTGGCATGACGATTTTTTGTTTCATCATGTATTGAAAAGCAAGCATCATTTCGCTAGGATCCAATTGAAAAATTCTATTTACAAACTCACTATAAGCATGATGATGGCGCATCTCGTCTCCTGCAATCATCTTACACATTTTAGACAATTTGTTATCTCCATATTTCTTAGCCATTTGTGCTACTCTATTGTGAGAAACATAAGTTGCTAATTCTTGAAAGCTAGTGTAAACAAAATTTTTGTAAGGATCTCTTCCTGTTCCGATATCAAAACCATCGTTGATTAAATGCTGTGTCGTAATTTCGACTTCACGCATATTGACACGCCCCGATAAATACAAATATTTGTTGAGCATATCCCCGTGACGGTTCTCTTCGCCTGTCCATTGACGGATCCATTTAGACCAACCATTTCTTTCTACATTATCAATTCCTTCAACTTCCATCAACCAAGATTCGTAGGTTGGCAAGGCTTCTTCGGTAATGGTATCTCCTACCAAAGTTACCCAAAAATCATACGGCAAATCTTTGGCAATCTCCCGCAATTCTTTTACCTCATCAAAGAAAGTTTCGCTCTCTGAATTGGGCAAAAAATCGGATGGTTGCCATATTTTTTCAACAGGAATTAGATACTGCTCAACAAAGCTGTCGACATTTTTTTCTAAAAACTGCATTACTTCTAATCGAATGTTTTTTATAGACATTTTATATAAATTAAATTTTAATTCCTTTTACTACTGTTTGCTCTGTTTGTGCAATCAAATCTTCGAACGAAAATTCACTTACGGCAAATGGTTTGTGTATTACAAAGGTAAGACGATTTCCTAGACCAAGCGGAAAAAAACCGTACTTTACCACCTTCCAAGAATTATTAATACTTATAGGAACCACGTAAGCCGATGGAGCATATTTGCATAATATTTTCAAGCCACTTTGCGCAAACTCTTTTGGTTTGCCCGTTTTGCTTCGGGTTCCTTCAGGAAAAATTACTGCCGTACGTTTGTATTTTTCGATATATTCTCCTAATCCTTTGATGGCAGGAATGGCTTGTTTTGGATCTTTGCGATCGATAAGAACCGAACCTCCGTGTCTCAAATTATAGGAAACACTGGGAATGCCACTGCCCAACTCTTTTTTGCTCACAAATTTACAGTGAAATCTACGCATAAACCAAATCATGGCAATAATATCGTACATACTCTGATGATTGGAGACAAAAATAAGAGGAACATTTCTGGGAATGCTGTCCATATTCTCAAATTTATAAGTAGTCCCCAAAAGATTAGTACATCGAACCAAAAAAAAATTAAGACAATCGACACTTACTTTGTGTGCTTGATAACCAAAAACATTGAAACAAAACCACTGAATCGGGTGAAAAATAACCAACGTAAGTCCAAAACACAAATAATAAATCACCGAAATGGGATATGAAATCAGTTTTTTCATGCTTAAAAAATTTTAGCGCAAAAGTAAGCAATATTTTTATAGCTATTTTTAAATCCTAAACAATATATAGGATACGAGTTTAATTGTACCTTTGTAGGCTTAAATCTTTGTCTTTTTTTATCCAAAATGAACTTCACTTATCCCAAAAACGAAAAACTAAAAAGCAAAATTACGATCGGACTCCTGTTTTCTGAAGGGAAATCGGTGTCTAAATATCCGTTGCGATTGGTTTACAACTCGGTAGTTTTGAAGGAAGGCGAAAAGATAAAAATAGGCGTTTCTGTTTCCAAAAAACATTTCAAAAAAGCGGTCGATCGCAATTATTTCAAACGGGTGCTTCGCGAAACCTATCGTCTGAACAAGCATTTGCTAATCGATCATCTGGATCAATCCTACTCTTTTATGTTATTTTATCAGACCAAAGAACGTTTGTCCTATCAAGAAATCAATACTAAAACGGTTCAATTGTTTGAGAAATTTATTGCCCAAATCATACCCAAAGAGCTTCCGAATACTGAAGCTGATTAAAAAAATAATTCGCTTTTTTAAAGATCAAAACAAATGCAGTTTAATAGCTAACGACCTCAATTATTGGTGATTTATTCTTATTTTAGTACTCTCAAAATTAAGACATACATGATGACGAATCCGCTTTTCAAAAAAAAACTCATAATTCCAATAGTTGCCTCTGCCTTTTTGTTTGTAGGTGTTAGTTTCAAAGACGATTTTTTTGAGATTGCCAAACAAATAGAAATATTCACAACCCTTTTCAAGGAATTAAACAAGAACTACGTAGACGATACTAATCCTGCCGATTTAATGGACAAAGCTATTAAAAGTATGTTGAGTAGCCTTGACCCATACACCGTTTACTTTAATGAACAAGATGTTGTAAAATTTAAGATTAATAATACAGGCGAATATACTGGAATTGGAGCTTGGATTACCCGAAAAGAAGACCGCTTAATTATAAAAGAACCTTATAAAAATTACCCTGCCGACAAAGCGGGACTCAAAGCAGGAGACGAAATTATTCAGATTGGAGATGTGATATTGTCCGATTTTAAAGACGATGCTTCGCAATTGATGAAAGGAGCCAAAAACACCAAAATCGACATCAAATACATCCGCCAAGGCAAAACACTTTCTACACAAATCATTCTAGACGAGGTAGAAATAAAATCGGTTCCGTTTTTTACCAAAATAGACGACAAAACGGGTTATATCGTTTTGGACCATTTTAATAAAAAAGCATCCAACGAAACCAAAGAAGCCTTACTGCAACTAAAGAAAGAAGGAGCAGAACGAATCATCTTGGATCTACGTGGTAATCCTGGAGGACTTTTGAACGAAGCGGTTAGCATTTGTAACTTATTTGTTCCCAAAAACGAAATTATCGTAACCACCAAATCAAAAATAGAAAAATACAACAACACATACAAAACGCTACAAGAACCTGTAGATACCGAAATTCCATTACTAATTATTGTAAACGGAAAAAGTGCATCGGCCTCAGAAATTGTTTCGGGTGCTTTGCAGGACTTAGACCGTGCCGTAGTTCTGGGTAGCCGAAGTTTTGGAAAAGGATTGGTACAAAGACCAGTAGATCTAACTTACGGAACACAACTAAAGGTAACAATATCTCGCTATTACACCCCTTCTGGAAGGTGTATTCAGGCATTAGATTATACACATAAAGATAAAAATGGAGCGGCCGTAAGAACCGAACAGAAAAACTACAACGCTTTTAAAACCAAAAAAGGAAGAACTGTTTATGATGGCGGGGGAATTCAGCCCGATATCGAACTCGAAGAAACAAAATCGAGCCCCATAACCAATGCTTTGATCAGAAATGATGGTATTTTTAATTACGCCACCAACTATTATTACAAGAACCCGAATTTGGGAGACAAAACACCAACGATTACAGATGCCGATTATACCGACTTCAAACAATTTCTAAAAACACAGAAGTTTTCTTTTGATACCGAAACAGAACTCGCTTTGAAAAACACTTTGATACTAGCCAAAAAGGAAAAAATAGAGGAAAGTATCGCCCCAGAATACCAACAATTACTAACGGCACTTCAAAAAAGCGAGGAAATATTGTTGGATAAAAATCAGAAAGAAATAAAGAATTTAATTCTGGAAGAAATCATTAAACGCAATCAATACCAAGAAGGTTTGTATCGCTATTATGTAAAGAACAATCCCGAAATCAAGAAAGCAATTAGTGTTTTGAATAATAACCCCGAATACAACTCTATTTTAAAAATGTAACTCTGGTGCTCCTTCCAGAAAAAAAACCATCTGGTTTTACAACTAATTCTTTTGATGCTATAGAAAACGTTGTGAAACATCAAAATAAATTCAAACCATATTAAGTCCCGAAAGCTACCGGGACTTTTTTTGTCATGTCCTGAAAAGTTGACTACGAAATCAACGGATAATTTGTCGTCTTTTATTCTCAGTTTGTTTTCTGTCCAAAATCTGCCAGTAACTGAATAATTGGCATCACACGCTCGCCAATCTCTGTGATGTAATATTCGACCTTAGGAGGCGTTACTGGATACGATTTTTTTATCAATACATTGTGTTTGACTAGTATTTTTAGTTCTTGATTTAACATTTTCTCACTAATATCAGGAATAGCACGTTTTAACTCTCCATAACGTAATGATTTATTCACCGAAAACTGATTAATGATAAGCAATTTCCATTTTCCACCCAAAATAGTGAGCGATTTTCGAACAGGACATGTTTCTAAATTTTTGTTTGATATTTCAATCATTATATAGTATTGATTTATAGTAAAACTAACCAAAAGGTAGGCTACTTACTCAATTGTAAGTACTTGGTTTCTAATTTTTTACTCGTTAAGTTTGGTGTATAAAATTAGAAAATATGAAAAATATATTGATCACTGGCGCAAATGGAATGCAAGGTACAGCGGTAATTACAGAATTACAAAGAAAAGGATATGATATTAGTGTTTTTACTACTAATAAAGACAAAGTAGTAGCAAAAAATGTAAAAATTTATGAAGGCGACTTTTCAAATGTAGCCTCCTTACAAAATGCTATGGAGCATGTAGATGGTATTTACTTTGTATTACCTTTAAATTTCGATGAACAATTGATGTCCCTTTATACTGCCAACTTCATAAAAGCAGCAAAAAACACAGCTCCAAAAATGATTGTTTTCAACAGCAGCATATTGGTACCTAAAGCACCAACTGGTATTGCTGCCTTTGACATAAAACTAAAGGCAGACAAAATGTTGGAAGCATCTGGTTTACCTGTTGTGTATTTGAGGCCTCGAATATACATCGACAACATTGCAGCACCGTGGTCAGTTTCGGCAATTACTAGCCAGAACATATTTCCTTATCCAGTTGCTGCAGACCATGCCGTATCTTGGGTTAGTCTCTCTGATATGGCGCGTTATACTGTTGCTGCTTTTGAAAACACAAATCTAATCGGACAAAAAATTGAATTAGGAAATACGCCAATAAAAGGAATCGATCTTTCAAAAATAGTATCGGAAGAATTGAGGCAAACAATTACCTATATTCCAATAGAGCCGGATGATTTTCAGAATCAATTAGAGCCGGTGTTTGGATTAGGTCCAGCAAAATCTGTAGCCGATATTTACAGGTACTTAAATGACAATCCTTCTGAATTTCAGGTAACAGACCAAGGAAACAAACTCTTGAATACAGCTGCAATTCAACATGCAGATTGGATTAAAAGCATACCATGGACCACACTCGCTTAATACTAAAATCAAGTAGCAAATGGTTGGTATTAGTATCCACCATTTGCTGTTTAAATTGTAACCCCCTAAATATGAAAACAAATAACGATATTATCTGTGACGAGCAAGGAGTTTGCAAAATCTCGAATACCGTAACACCAACTCAAAACAAAGAAGAGAACAGCTCCCAAAAAACTATTCAAGTAACTTATGGATACGATGCACTATGTGGATGGTGCTATGGTTTTTCGAATAATTTAAGTAAAGCCATTGATTCGCTGAATACTAAAATAGAATTTAAAATCATTAATGGAGGGATTTTTGCCGCAGAAAAAGGCTTGAAAATGAAATACATTAAGCAACATATACAGCAAAATGCTCCTAATGTAACTCGCCTTTCTGGGGTAGAATTTGGTAAAAACTTCATGACACTTTTAGAAAATGATGAGTATTTATACGATTCTAAAAAGGCATCTATTGCCGTCTTGATTATTCGAGAAATGAAACCTGAAAAAGTATTTGATTTTGCCAGCGCCATACAAAAGGCTTTCTTTTATTACGGGAAAGACATACAAAATGATGCTGTTTATCTTGATTTAATAAAAGACTATAACATTGATGAAACTTTATTTCTACATAATTTGAACAGTGAAATCTATTCTCGAAAAATTGAACAAGAATTTATTGAAGCCTCAAAGCTAGGTTTTCAAGGGTATCCTGCTAGTGCCATTACAATAAATGGAAAAACTCAGGTACTCAATCAAGGATATATGTCTGAAGAAAATTTTATCACTGCCATCTTAGACAAAATTAACTGAGCCTTTATATGAAAGAAGCAACAAAAGTGGTTTACGCCTCTTCTTATAAGTATATTTTATATGCACAAAACACAAATCAAGATAACGGAAACGAAAATCTGGGTTTTCTCTCTTTTGAAAGAGGATTTATGCCCCTAAAGAATCCCATACAAAACTTACCAAGTCCCTTTTCGATTTGGGATCAACTAGCCACCAATATACCTTTTCATTACAAAAACCAAAGTTTGAGAAAGGCAATAAAAGCAATGGTAGTACTTGATCCCAATGAAACGGCATTACCAGATAAATACTTGTGCAGAGCTTCTATGCTAATGAGTATGCTGGCTCATGCTTATGTTAGGAACGAGCGTGTTGAAGATTCGAATGTTCCAGAATCTATTGTAAAGCCCTGGAAAACAATTACAAGGAGACTAAAGAGACCTCAACCCTTTCTTTCCTACATTGATTTGATACTTTACAATTGGAAACTAAAAGAGATTCAAAAACCATTTGAGGTCGAAAATTTAGATTTAATGGTTCCAACCGTAAACAATCAAGAAGAACGTGTTTTTTATTTAACCCAAGCTGAGATTTCATACAAAACACGCTCTTCAGTCTTCATAATTGCTACGATTCAAAACGCTATTGTTCAAAAAAATGTGACCGGAGTTATCAAGGGATTGTATGAACTAAAGGAAATAATTCATTTGATTACCGAAGATAGTTTCTTGAAAATAAATCCAAACCCAAGAAGTAAAACCCACGTAGACCCAATCGTTTGGGCAAAAACGGTAGCTCCATTTGCCGTCCCGCTAAAGGAAGGCGTGCAAGGCCCTAGTGGCACATCTGCCCCTTTTTTTCATCTCATGGATACTTTTATCGAAAGAAATAAATACGATACCATTTTGGGCAAGGAATCGTTGTTTATTAGAGAATGGTATCCCGAACATTGGCGCAATTTTTTGAATGAAATAGAGAAAGTATCTATTATAGACTTTATAACAGAGGTAGATGTCGAAGAATTACACGGTGCCTTTTATTCTCTCATTGAAAGCTACTCTGGAGATCAAGGCTTCTTGGGAGTTCATAAAAGAAAAGTCTACGGATACCTTCAAATGGCTTTCAAAGTTGGAAGATCGGTAACAATTGGCGGCTTTAGCGGTCTCTTTAAAGAAAGAACTTGGGAAGATGTAGACGACGAATTAGAGGCTACCCGATTAGAGCGATACAATGACAAAGAACTAAAATGCCCTTTTAGTTCGGTTATGAGTAAAAAAACCATTGGAGAAAACAGCGTAAAAAACATTCGACTAGATGTTACCAAAAAAGGAGTTACTTACCGACCAGGGGATCGTTGCGCAATTGTTCCTAAAAATTCGAAGGAAACAGTACAAGAGCTAATCGATTTGATGGAAATAAAAGGAGACGACCAAATTACATTGAACCCAGTCTGGATAAACTATTTTGAAAAGTATTACAACTACAAGATATCCGAAATAACCGTTACAGAATTACTGCTATCCGCCAAATTAGGCAATCTTCAAAACATACTAGAAAAGTGTTCCCATGTAAGCAGATTGCTACCTGCAAAAGACAAAAATACTAAGGTGTCATTAAGAGATCTAATAATGGTATGTAAGGAACACAATCTGCCTATGAGTGCTTTTATCATTCCGAATTTAACCACGTTTTTATTGCCAGAAAAAGAACGGATGTATAGTATTTCTTCTGGGTTTAATAATCAAAATATCGAATTAACTGTTGGTAACGCCGAAACTAAAATAGCCAACACCATTTACAAAGGTGTTGCATCCGAATACCTTCACACAGCAGAAACAAAAGAAAATACCACATTCCCTTTTAAAATCGTAAGACCCTTACGGTTTTCATTACCTAAAGATCTCAATGTTCCTATTCTTTTATTTGCAGGAGGAACCGGAATTGCACCCTTCAAAGGCTTTTGGGAAGCGTTGAGAGCCGAAAAATTAACATCAAATTTATCTCTGTTTTACAGTATAAAGCACATTGAAGATATTGTTTTTAAAGAAGAACTAGAACATTTACTCCTAAACGAAGGAGCCAACATAAACATTGTGGCCACAAGAGATAACCTCGTTTTAGACAAGGAAAAATCTATCGAAAAAAGGGGATTTATTTTTGCAAAAAAAGATACCAGCAGAATAGAAACACTGCTAGAGAATACCAACAATAGCGACATAATAAAGAGCGCTTTATGGTCTACAACTGGTAAAGCTGGTTATTTTTATGTTTGTGGCAAAGCTGGTTTTGCAAAAGCAGTACTGGAACAAATAAAACTAAATATTGAAGATTTTTCTATAAAAAAACAAAAAAATCCCAAAGAAATTCTCTATTCCTTGTTTGCCGAAAACAGGTACATGCAAGATCTATTTACTACTCCAGAAAACAAAAAAGAAAACCCTATAAAAAGCTACTTTATGTCGGAGATTATAAAACATAATAATGCCAAAAATGGGTATTGGACGGTAGTAAACGATAAAATTTATGACCTAACAGAGTTTAAGGAAATTCATCCTGGTGGCGTAAAAATAATAGTAGACAATGCAGGAAGAGATGGTACACACGAATTTAAAAGGGCAAAACATCAGCAGTCGGGTGAAATTATGTCTATGCTGAGTATGTATCATATAGGCGATTTAAAACCTATAATCATAATAGATCCTCTACTAAAAGAAGAATACCAAAAATGGCTAGAAGCCTTACACTTGAGCAGCGAAATGCACAACACGTTACTGGCAGATTATTCTTTTAAAAACAAGAAAACAACTGCTCTAGAATCCTCTGATGAAATTACCAATTACAAAATAGCGCTCTTGATCGAAAACCATAAGCGCTTTATTGATGAATACATAAAAAACATCCTTTATGTACTCAAAGAATTTTATCAAGAAAACAAATACTACTCAAAAACATTACAAATCATCGACGAATTAGTCTATCAAGAAATTGATTTTGATTTAATGAATTTTCAAAATAATACCATTACGTTTGATGAAATATGGAATAAACTAGGCATTATTGAAAAAATTGATCTAAATATTATGAAAGAATACCAAAAACTACTTTGGGCTGGATTGAAATTTTTTGAAAACTATGAAATAGAATTAGATACCATCTTTAGATATTCGCTAAAAAATGTGCTCGAAGCTTTTAAAGATTCGCTGCTAGCGATTAAGCAAAAACCCTATGACATTATTCTCGATTCAGTGCTAGAAATGCTACCGATCGAGCAATAACATTATCCGAATAAGTGACACCAATCTATTAAAATACGTTTTTATTTAAAAGGAAAACAACAAAAGTATCCTTTGATATGAATTATCATAAATACCGAAAAAGAGAATTATTGATACTATAATAATCAATGTCGTTTCCTTAAGACTTTTGTCAAGTCGAGCGCAGTCGAGACTCAACGCCTAGTCTCGACTTGACAACATCTGTGCTAATTTTTAATTTCTTAAGGAAACGACATTGCTATAATAACTCTCTTTTTTTATAGAAATGGTGCTGTAATTATTCCTTTTTCATGTCGATGTGCTCGATATTATCCTCTAAATACATTTCGCTACTTTGAACAAATCCATAGTTTTTAAAGTAATTTTTAGTGAACTTAGCCCCCTCAGAACTTTAAAATTCAAAAATAAGTTTTGGAAAAGTATTTTAAATAAAAGGTTTAATCTCACAAAAACCACAAATTAACATTTTTATTTTTGTAATTGTTGTAAACAAATACGCCTTATTATGAGTGCTTTAGAATTAAAAAAAGAACTGCATCAAATTATAGACAATAGCGATACAAATTTCGTAAAGGATATTTATACTATTATTACAGCCTATCTTGCAAAATCACAAAACAACCAAATGATTGCCGAATCAGAGAAAGATATAAAATTAGGGCACATACACAGTCAAGACGAAGTGCAAAAAATAATAGATAGTTGGACAGAATAGTCAAACCCGTTTTCTGGACAACACGAGCTATAAAAGATTTAGAAAAAGTAACCCGATTTAATATTACTTTACACGGTTTTAAAAAAGCAATAGAAATAGCTACCAAACACCGAAAAGCAACAGAAATATTAGAAAATCCAGAATTTAATTTCACTGAAATAGGTATAGTTGACATTGTATTTACCCACTTAAGAAGAAATTACAGAAAATTAACAGGCGGCATTGTAAAATAACCTATCAAGAAGGGAAAACAAAAATTTACATCAACAGATTTTTTGATACCCGACAAAATCCGAATAAAAATAGAGAGTCTTTTTGAGCCATTAGAATTAGAAAAACAAACTATTTTAAAATCATTCCTTTTTCATTTCAATATGCTCAATAGCATCCTCTAGGTACATCGCACTAGTTTGAACAAATCCGTGGCTTTCGTAGAATTTTTTCAGGTACAATTGTGCACCAATAGTAATTTGGCTTTGCCCAAAATGAAGCGCAATGGCAGTAATTGCTTGCCGTATTAAGTCATGTCCCCACTTTTTGTCACGATGACTAGAGCTTACGACAACCCTCCCGATAGAAGCGGCATCAAAACTAATACCAACATCGAATAATCGAGCATACGCTACTATTTTTCCTTCGTATTCGCCCATTAGGTGCAAACCAAGTTTGTCTTTGCTATCCATATCAGGATAAGCGCAGTTTTGCTCTACCACAAAGACGGCACTTCGTAATTGGAGCAAATCATATAATTCGGTAACCGAAAGTGCCTCAAAAGGCTTTGTTTTCCATTGTAACACCATAACATTTGTATTAAATTATAAAACGAGTCGAAAGGATTACCTTTTTATAACAACAACCGATTTTAGTATCGATTCTAATTCGTGCATAAGATCTCTTTTTTCCTTCGAAGGCGAATAACAGAATCCTTCTAAAATCAAAATTCTATTATACGATGGATCAATAATGGCATAATTGATAAAAGGTCCTGCCATAAAATCATTCTTCAATTCCCAAGTCCCTTTGGTTTCAAAGGTTACTTTACCATCGAGTTCCATCTTCGAAAGATAAGGAGCGTATGCTTCTTCGGTAATCATAGGTGTATTTAATTCGGATCCGTTAATGTATAATTTACCTATAGAATCACGCATACGCACAATACTCGAAACCAAACTACTTCCTTTTTTAATCGTATTTAGCGGAACTTGATAAAGTAACAAACTCGTGCTTCCTCCGAGAATTTCTCTCTTTAGCCAAATAAATTTCCTTTTATGCAAAACATACGAGTAGCCTATTGGGATTTTTAAGCCGATTTGAAATTTATTGGCAATTATTTTAGGGTTGATTAATGACGTGCTGTTTATTCTTTGACTTTCAGCAATTTCGCCTTGCTTAATAATCTGAATAATTTGGGAACTATGCTCTTGAATAAGTGCGACTATCGAAGCAACCGATTTTCCAGAAACATGAAATACATTTTGTGGATAAGCGTATTGATTTTTAATAATCTCAAACGCGTCTGTATGTGCTTTTTTGACCACAATAATAGCTCTAGTGTCGGTTTTAAATCCTTCTAGAAATTTGGCAGAATATTGGTTAATGGTAAAAAGTGGTTCTTCTTGAGGCAAGCCAATTACTGGCGAGGCAAATTTATTACGAAGGCTATCGCCTGCTTCCCCATTCCACAACTGATCGTCTATAATTACAGATACAATATTGACTTTTCCCGAAGTATGCTTACGCAAGACACCTTCTTTCTTGGTACAGGAAAAGACAAAAAGAAAAGTAAAAAAAAATATAAAAAAACCCTTATTCATTACATCACAATTTAGGAAATAAAACCCAAATTTACTGCAGATTATTATATTATCCGTTTATTTTTAATTTCATTCCTGGTTTTAATTCTTCTCCTCTAATATCGTTCCATTTCTTCAAATCAGAAATCGTTACACCTGGATATTTCTTTGAAATACTAAAAAGTGAATCTCCTTTTTTTACCAAATAATCCGATGTTTCTTTACTAGAAAGCTTCGATAGTTTGTCCTTTTTCTTAAAAGAAGTAACCACAGGATTGGATGTTGCAATTACTACTTCGTTTTTGGCAACAATTAACTTATTTCCAAGACCAATATTAATGCTTTGCAACTTGTTCCATAGTTTTAAATCGGCAACAGTCGCACCAAATTTCTTGGCGATATTCCCTAAATTATCCCCTTTTTCGACCGTGTATTCAATGTCTTTGAGCTCAGGAGTTGCACCAATTGTTTCTTTGCTAACCGTAGTATTATGAGTCAATTGCAAAGTAGAACCTAAGATAACGCTTATATTCGGAAGCTTGTTCCAATCCCTAATCTCTTGAACAGTAACATTAAATTTTTTGGCAATGTTCTCTAAATTATCCCCTTTTTGCACAATATAAACACTACTAGATTCATCAGTAACAGAATCGGTCTTAATGGATTTAACTTCCTTATTCGAAGTAGCTACAATCGCTTTGTTTTCGGTTACAGCAATGGTTTTAGAAATCGCTTTAAGTTCTTTAGTTTCTTTTTTACTCGTTTGAGCAAGAGACTCGTTTACCATTATTTTCAAACTTTTGCCAAAAGGAACAGCATTTCCTCTAATGTTATTCCACTTTTTAATGTCCAAAACGGCAACATCATATTTCCTTGCAATACTACCCAAATTGTCTCCTTTTTTTACTCGATACAGCTTTGCTTTACCATCGGAGCTACTTTCGGCACTATTTGTAGTATCCTTTGCTACAATTGCTCTAGCAGTATACCGGAATGGTTTTTCACGAAGATTTAAAAGATGGTCTGTATAGGCATAGATTTTATCCTCATTAGAGGTAAAAACAGCGACTTTGTCTTGAGGTAATCTTAAATAATGGCTTTTTTCACCATAAACAGGAATTACATTCAGCTTGTAGGATGGATTTAACAATTGCAATTGCGCTACAGGAATATCTATCAAATCAGAAATCTGCTTAAAAGACATTTGACGTTTAAGCATTATGGTATCGGTCGCAAAATGTTTGACGAGGGCTCTTTCGGGAGCTATGCCATGTTCTTTATGATACTCGTAAATGTACATTGTGGCCAAAAAAGCAGGAACATATCCTTGGGTTTCTTTTGGAAGATGTTTCTTGATATTCCAAAAATTCTGTTGTCCTCCTGACCTTCTAATAGCTTTAGATACATTTCCCGGCCCAGAATTATAGGATGCTAAAACCAAATCCCAATCTCCAAAAATAGTGTACATATTGGCCATGTATTGTGCCGCAGCATCGCTTGCCAATAAGGGATCACTACGCTCGTCTACATAAGAATCTATTTTTAGATTGTATTGTTTTCCGGTGTGGTACATAAACTGCCAAAGTCCTGTTGCTCCCATTTTTGAAACTGCTTTAGGATTCAACGCCGATTCTACAACAGCTAAGTATTTTATTTCTAAGGGAACGTTTTTTTTGTCTAAAGCTTCCTCAAACAAGGGGAAATAATATTCGGATATAGCCATTAATCTTTCAAAAGACTTTTTTCTGTTTTTAAGAAATGATTTAATGATGTTTTCAAGTCCTTGGTTGTACTCGATATTGAACGGTGATTTGGCATCCATTTGAGCCAATCTCGATCGGAGCAATTCTGTAGGCAACTCAAAATCTACTTTTTGATCCGTATTAGTGTTTTTAATGTCGGCAGAAAGATCGTTGTAAATGTCTAAACTCGTTAATTCTTTCATCCATAGACTATCGACACAAGCCGCCATATTGTCTTTGATGAATGTTTTTTTGATGGAGTCAAGGTAAGAAACATTGGTTTGGCTAATGACAACTCCTTTGTTTTGAGCAACTGTCTGCGAAAACAAAGGAATTGATACTAGTAGAAAAAAGGATAGTGTGGCATTTTTTATATTCATATCTCAAGAATTAACATACTAAATTTCAAATGATTACAAGATCATATTTGCAAACATAATACGTATAAACTAAAAAACGCTATAAAAATTGTTAAAAAAGACAAAATTAGTCTAAAATAGCTGCAATACCTGGCAAAATCCTACCTTCTAGCATTTCTAACATTGCGCCACCACCTGTAGAAACGTAACTCATTTTGTCTTCAAGACCAAATTGTTTTACTGCTGCTACAGAATCGCCTCCACCTACGAGTGAGAACGCACCATTGACGGTAGCTGCGGCAATATAGTTTCCGAGAGCAATGGTACCGTGGGCAAAATTTTCCATTTCAAAAACACCCAAAGGTCCGTTCCAAAGAATCGTTTTGGACTCCATTATTACTTTTTCAAAATTTTCTAATGATTTTGGTCCAGCATCCAGACCTTGCCATCCATTAGGGATTTTATCGACATCCATTACTTGTGTTTCGGCATCATTAGAAAATGCATTGGCAGCAACAACATCGACAGGAATATGAATCTGAACGCCTTTTTCTTTGGCCAAACGCAATATCTCTAGTGCCAATTCTTGTTTGTCATCTTCACAAATAGAATTTCCGATGGTACCGCCCAAGGCTTTTACAAAAGTAAAAGTCATACCGCCACCAATAATCAGGTGATCAACTTTGTCAAGAATGTTTTCGATTACCGTAATTTTCGAAGACACTTTAGACCCTCCTAGTATCGCGGTTACTGGTTTTTCACTATTCTTTAATACTTTATTCAAACTCTCAATTTCTTTAGCCAATAAAGTCCCAAAACATTTTTCGTTCGGGAAAAACTGAGCAATAATTGTGGTCGAAGCATGGGCTCGGTGTGCCGTGCCGAAAGCATCATTTACATAAATATCGCCCAATAACGCCAATTCTTTTGCAAAAGCAACATCTCCTGCTTCTTCCTGACTATGAAAACGGAGATTTTCTAACAATAAAACTTGTCCTGCTTGCAAATTTTTTGAAGCATTTTGCGCTTCCATCCCAGTACAATCGGAGGCAAATTGAACTGGAACATCTAATACTTTTGAAACCGTAGTCAAGATATGTTTTAACGAATATTTTTGCTCAACCCCATTTGGTCTTCCGAGATGCGACATCAAAACAACACTACCTCCTTGAGCCAAAATAGTATCGATAGTCGCTTTGGCAGCTTCGATACGAGTAGCATCGGTTACGTTGAAATTCTCGTCTAAGGGCACATTAAAATCAACACGAATTAGTGCTTTTTTATTTTTAAAATCAAAGTTGCTTAAAGTCTTCATGGCTGTTTTTTAGTTTGTTTTATTGAAAGTAAAGCAAATATAAAAAATTAAAAACAGTAGCGAATTTCAAATGCATTAAAAAAATTAATTGTTACTAACGAAATCGATGTAAATTATTGAATCTCAAAGAATCTAATCTCAAAGGTAAAACCAATACCATTTGAGTTTAGAATTTACTGTAAAATAGAAAAGCCATTTTTCTTTATTTAGTTCTACTTTTAGGCTTTAAAAAAAGCTTGTTTTTACAGGTTCTTTTTGTTTCTCTCTTAATTACAAAAAGACCTTGCGGGTGTGTTTTTCAAGTCCTTAAATAAACACATTAGAAATCGCATAAAACGAATTATAATATAGTTCCCAATGTCGCTTCCTTAAGACTTTTGTCAAG
>JAYVGE010000458.1:0-2513 GCA_043772515.1 Flavobacterium sp.
TCTCCGTTATTTATGTTTACAATATTTACTTTTTCGCCTTCAATTATGTTAGACGCTTCGAGTAATGCTTCCGATATAGTTTAAATCGGCTCCAGTTACTCTAACTCTGTGTATTTTTGATTTTAGGACTTGAATCTGCATAGTGCAAAAGTAATTAATTTAATGAAATAGTATCGATCAATCGAATAGAATTGGCAAAAACAGCGATAAAAGCGCGATATTTTCTGTCTTTAATTTTTTCTTTACAAGTTAGGAGGGTTTCTTCATCTGCGATTTCAAAATATTCTAAAGTAAAAGTCGTATTGTTTTTAAAAGTAGCTTCAACCCATTCTGTAATGGAGGTCACATTATTAGTAGTAAACATTGCTTTGGCTTTGCTCAACGTTTCGTATATAATAGATGCTTCTTGTCTTTCTTTGCTTGTCAAGCGTTCGTTTCTTGAACTCATAGCAAGATAGTTGGGTTCTCTGTAAATGGGACAGGCGATTATACTTACTTTTAAGTTATTTTTTTGAACCAATTTTTTAATAATCTGTAATTGTTGAAAGTCTTTTTCGCCAAAATAAGCGTGAGTCGGAGTCACAATTTCAAACAGTCTTTTAACAATAGTACCTACGCCATCAAAATGTCCAGGTCGAAATTTGCCTTCCATTTGATTTTCTAAACCATCATAATCAAACGATTCAGAGACGATTTTTCCTTCGTATATGTCGGTAACTGTTGGTGCATACACAATAATTTCTGTACTCAAGGAGGCTATTTTTTTTACATCTTCTTCTAGTGTTCTCGGGTATTTTTCTAGATCTTCGGGATTGTTAAACTGAGTAGGATTTACAAAAATACTAACAACAGTAATCTTGTTTTCTTCTAATGATTGTTGCATCAACGACAAATGTCCTTGGTGCAAAGCGCCCATAGTAGGAACGAATCCGATACGAGTTTCGATGGTTTGATTTGGTTTCAAAAAAGCCGTCAGAGTTGCTTTGTCATAGAAAATATTCATAGTCGTTTCTTTTAAAATAGGTGCAAACATAATATTTTAGTCATTAACTGCGTAATTTTTTGTAATTTTGCGTGGTTTTTTTTGCCAATAATTAAGTAAATAAAATATGAAAGATAAGAGGATATTATACGTATCATCTGAAGTGGTTCCTTATCTCGCTGAAAATGAGGTTTCTTTAATGTCTTACGACGTTCCGAAAATGATTAATGATCAAGGAGGACAGATAAGAATTTTTATGCCAAGGTATGGAAACATTAATGAGAGAAGACACCAATTGCACGAAGTAATTAGACTCTCTGGGATGAATTTGGTGGTCAATGACTTGGATATGCCATTGATTATAAAGGTTGCTTCTATCCCCAAAGAAAGAATTCAGGTATATTTTATTGATAATGATGAGTATTTTAAAAGGAAAGCCACTTTTGCCGATGAGGAAGGTGTGATGTATCCCGATAATGACGAACGTGCTATTTTCTTTGCCAAAGGAGTAGTAGAAACGGTAAAAAAACTAAACTGGGTTCCCGATATTATTCACGTACACGGATGGATGGCAGCAATGTTGCCTGTTTATTTGAAACATTTTTACAAAAATGAAGCCCTGTTTTCGGATACGAAAATTGTAACATCGGTTTATAGTCAGTCTTTTGACGGAACTTTGGATGTCGAAATGATTAATAAAGTAAAGTTTGATGGTGTGCCCGATGAGGCAATCGAGGACTTGCAAGTGCCTAATTATGAGAATATTATAAAAACAACAATCAAGCACTCAGACGCCGTAATTATTGCTTCGGAAGGAGTGTCTTCAAGTTTAACAAAATTTATAGAGTCTTCGGGAAAACCTTTTTTATCTTTCCTCCCGAAAGATGCATTCGCAGAAGCGTATACAGAATTCTATAGAAATAGTGTAATTTAAAATAAATTTATTCATAAAATATGAATCATAAATCTTTTTTCAAGCAAATTTTTTTACTTGCAGTTGTTGTCGTTCTTTATTCTTGTGACAAAGATTATAATGTGTTGGGTAGTGATGTAATTGGAGATAATCATTTTGATTTCGATAAGACAACGTATGAGGTGCTTGCCTATAATAAACAAATAGGATCTATAGAATCTAATAATCTCCCTGTCAATGCGCTTGGTATTTACGATAATTCGGTATTCGGCGTTACGACTGCCAATTATGCAACGCAAGTTGTTTTGGAAAAAACTAGTCCAGAAATAGGGAACAATCCTGTGGTAGAAAGTGTGATTCTAAATGTGCCTTATTTTATTGATGCCTCAAAGACAAAAGTAAAACAAGACGGAAGCAGTACTTATGTTTTAGACTCTATTTTTGGGCCTGAAACGGGTAAGATAAAACTGAGTGTCTATGAGTCGGGTCGTTCAATGGAAAATCTTGCCCCTATAGACGGAGTTATGGTGCAACAAAAATTTTTTACGGACCAAAATGCTTATTTCGATGGTGGCAAAATAGGTAGTCGTTTGAATGATGATGTAGATCCAACTCAAA
>JAYVGE010000459.1:0-2513 GCA_043772515.1 Flavobacterium sp.
GTATCGCCTTTTAACTTCATTAATTCATGATGTTTTCCATTTATTTCTAGCTGTTTGTCAATTTCTTTTTTTGTCAAAACTACGTTTCCATCTCTTAACAAATCGCCTTTTTCATTAAATGAAACGTCTATGTTTCGCTTGTCTGCCATAATTTTTAATTGCTCTTTGTTGTGGCAATAATCTAGTAACCTAGAAAATGTTTTGTTTTCTTCTACACGAATATTGTCTTGTATTTTATAGGCTCTTTGGTTGTCTATTTCAGTAATCCGTTCCTTGTTTCCTGTAAGCTCTGCCATATATTTACCCTCTAAAACATCGCTCGCCCATTGACTGCGTTTTGTATTTCGGTCTTGAATTTCGTTTATTTCTTTTTTACTAAACTTTTCTCCGTTGATAATATAAAAATCTCCTTTTTCCTCGATGTTTTCGGCTTTTTTATTCAAATCAGCATCATTTTTTATGTTGCGAATTTCCTTGTAAACCGCCAATTTTTCGGCATTGTCTAAAAATTTCTTCTCTAATTCATCCCTAGAATACAACTTTTCGCCAATTTTGTAAACTTCTTTTTTTTCCTTCAGATGCTGCTCTGGGTTGGTTTCTTTGGTTGCCTGCAATTGCTCTAATTTTTGCAATTCTATGCCATTTTTTGCAAGTCTTGTTTCTAAATCTTCGATACTTTTAGCGTTGCGCAATGCTCCGTAAATGTGCCTGTCTTCTTCTCGTTTATACTTCCATTGGTTTTCTGTGGTTGGAATTTTTGTTTCAGTAGCTTTATTCAAAGAATAGACCTTTACAAGGTCTCGCACATAGTGTTTTTTTGCGTTTTCGCCCTCGCCAATAGTTATAAATTGTTTGTTTAGCTTAGAAAATTTGATGTTATTTTCTTTGCATAACCTTTCCAAATGCGCTTGGCTCTTTGCTTCTTGCAGTGGCTTTGGTAGTTTATCTCTTTGGTCCATTAAAGGCTGTTTTTGCACCTTTACAGCCTCTTTTTTTTGTTCTTTCTGTTCTTTGTATTGTATTTTATTTTCCTCGTTGTAGGCTTTTATTTCTGATAATTCAGTTTGTAGTTTTTCGGTGGGTATCGTTCCGTATTGGGTTTTTACTTCGGGTTTTTCCTGTACTGTAAAGTCGTATTTTTCGGCTCTATTTAAGGCATAAACCTCGTTTAAATCGCTGTTTTTATATTGTATTCCATTGATTAGGGTTGTTCCGTTTTGTACCTCGTTGCGTTTTATTTCTGCTTGACTTGGCTTGTCTTTTTCAAGTGCTGGCGATGCAATTTTCTCAAATTCAATGTTTGATTTTTCGGCTAATTTCAAGGCGTGTTGGTGGTTGGTCGCCTGTTGCAGCTGCGTTGGTAATGTTGCTTTAATATCTTTTAAACGCTGTTTTTCATCTTCTGTAAAAACCTTTTTTTCTATCGTTTCGCTTTTACTTTGAATGCCTTTTTCCTTATTATATGCTCTTTTTTCGATTTCTTTCTCAAGCATATCTTGGTATTTAGCTGCAAAAGCTAAATCTCTATCCATGCCATATTTAACGCTTAATTCATTGCTCAAACACATATCTGTTAGCTTTGAATTATCGTTGATTACTCGCAAATCATTATCAACTCTGGATGAAATTATATGAATGTGCGGATTGTCTGTATCGGTATGTAAAACCGCTATATAATTGGTTTTTTCAAGGTTTCTAGCCTTAATGTAGTCTTGTACTAGTTGCCTTTGTGTTTGCTCGTCTAGGTCTTTATTTAACGCCAAAATATGATGCCTTACCTCATCTTTTAAAGGCTCTTGATTTTGCTTATTGTAGTTATTTAGGTTATCATCAAAACGCTGTTTTACATTGTCAATCGAGTGCTTATCTTTATTGTTCAACGGTTCCATGATGTTGTTAGAACAACCCAAAACAAGTACCTGTTCAGTCTTTTTATTGGTTTTTTTGTCTATTCCTAGAATGTAATTTATCCCTTGCGAACTATTGTTTCGGCTCTTTGACTTGACTAACATATCTAATATTTTGATAAAATAACGTTCATTACTACGATCAATTCAGCCTTTATTTTGGTTATTTCTTCGCTCATTTCTGGTGTTAATTTTTTTTCCGTATTCATGAATCTTGCTATTTGATTGAGGTTATTTCCTATCAAATTTAGCTTTGAAATCTCGGTTTCAAACGCCTGTTTTGCCTGTTCAAATTTATTAATTTGGATGCTTAAATTTGCTTTTTCAACCTCTATTTTTTCACTAGAATTTAACAAAATATTCCTAGCATATTGCGCTAAATTTTCGTGTCTATATTTAGCTTTTTGACTTAAAAAATCGTACTCATTTTGAGTAACCGCAAAGCCAATTCTAAGGCTCTGTTTTTGTTCGATTGGTAATTTTTTTCTACTCATATTTTTTAAAATTACGGGTGTCGGGGCGTAGCTCTGACCGATGCAAAGCATCGTTGGGTTAAGGGGTTTCCCCTTACAAGTAGCCAATTCGGTTTACCGATTGGAACTGCTT
>JAYVGE010000460.1:0-2512 GCA_043772515.1 Flavobacterium sp.
GTAAGAAACGATGACCCCATAACAAAAAAATTAGGTATCCCAGAATTAACCGCCGAAACTTCTTTGAATTATAGCTTTGGAGGTACCGCAAAAATTGCAAAAAAAATACTTTTAACGGTTGATGCCTATCAAATTGATTTGCAAAACAGAATTGTTGTTTCGGGTCGTTTTTCGAGTTCAGTACCCCAATTAGCGCCTTATTTTGCGGGGACAGGTATTACAGAAGCTCAATTTTTTACCAATGCCATTAACACTAAAACAAAAGGATTAGATGTTATTGTATCCTACAACGATAAAATTGGAGCCCAACAAGAAATTAGTTTTAATGCCGCATTAAACTTAAACAAAACAGAAATTGTTGGTGATGTCCGTACACCACCACAACTGGAGGGACTGGGAGAAACCTTATTGAACCGTGAAGAACGTGGCAGATACGAAGTAAATCAACCCCGTAGCAAATTATTACTTTCTGGAAATTACAAAATCAACCATTTCAGCATTCGTATACAAACGGCTCGTTTTGGAGAGATTAGTACCATCGCTCCCGTAGATCCGACACAAGATCAAACTTTTACTGCAAAATGGGTCACCGATATGCTAATAGGATACCAGATTACAAAAAATGTGAAATTTTCTATTGGAGCAAACAACCTTTTTGATGTTTATCCAGATAAGGTCGCAGACCCACGTTTAACAAACGACGGAACAGTTGTTTACAGTCGGTTTGCTTCACAATTCGGATTTAACGGAGGCTATTATTTTGCTAATGTAAATATTACTTTTTAAAAAACACAAGCCGTAAAAACGCCGTAGTTGGTTTTCTACAGTGGCACTTGTTTTATTTCCTTCCAAAAAAAGAAAATAAAACCAGTCAGGAAATAAAAAAATTTCTTTTTTTAAACAAATTTAAAATCTTATGTTAAAACAAAAAACAAATAATGCCCCCAAAGAATTAACAACTACGCATCGACTCAAAGCCATAATTAGTGGTTCTATTGGAAACCTAGTAGAATGGTACGACTGGTATGCCTACTCTGCCTTTTCGATCTATTTTGCTCCCGTTTTTTTTCCAGAAAGCGATCCTACGGCGCAGTTACTCAATACTGCCGGAATATTTGCTATAGGATTTTTGATGCGCCCCATTGGAGGATGGCTTTTCGGCAGTCTAGCCGACAAAGCTGGTCGAAAATTCTCAATGACACTCTCGGTTTTGTTAATGTCATTAGGTTCTTTACTAATCGCCTTAACCCCTTCTTACCAAGCAATTGGTGTATTAGCTCCCATACTTTTGTTAGTGGCACGATTACTTCAAGGGCTTAGTGTTGGAGGCGAATATGGCATTTCTGCAACCTATTTGAGCGAAATGGCAACTGCTAAACACCGAGGGTTTTATTCTAGTTTTCAATATGTAACACTCATAGGCGGACAATTAATTGCTTTGGGAATTCAGTTGGTCATGCAAAAAATATTTTTGACCGATGCCGAAATGCATGAATGGGGCTGGCGAGTTCCCTTTATTATAGGCGCTGCATTGTCTTTTGTCGCTTTATATATGCGTTCGTCTATGGAAGAAACTACCGCTTTCCAAAAAATTAACACCAACGAAACAGCATCACAAGCAAAAAAAAGTGGCTCATTGAAAGAGTTAGCAAAACACCCCAAACAATTAATGATTGTTGTTGGACTTACATTAGGCGGAACAATTGCATTTTATACCTACAGTACCTATATGCAAAAATTCTTAGTCAATACGGTACAGCTATCAAAAGACGATTCTACCTTAATTACCTTCTTATCCCTACTGATTTTTGCGATGATGCAACCGTTATTTGGGTTATTATCTGACAAAATAGGACGAAGACCTTTACTCTTAGGATTCGGAATACTTGGAACTTTGTCTACCTATCCATTATTACAAGCCGTTAGCCATTCTGAGGAAAAGTGGGAAGCTTTCTTTTACATTATGATTGCTTTGACAATTGTGAGCGGCTATACTTCTATAAATGCGGTGGTAAAAGCAGAATTATTCCCAACAAAAATTAGAGCCTTAGGAGTTGGGTTTCCGTATTCTATTGCCGTTGCCTTGTTTGGCGGAACTGCAGAATACATTGCCTTATGGTTTAAAAATGAAGGACATGAAACCTATTTTTATTGGTATGTAACTTTTTGTATATTCCTATCATTAATCGTTTATTTCTTTATGCAGGAAACCAAAAAAAATTCGACCTTTGAAGATTGAAACAATTATAAAAATTGAGATTTAACAAAAACCTTCATACAGCCCTCAATTGTATTTTTGAAACTTCCGACAACACCCAAGTAATGTCGTTTTTTTAAGAATATTTTTACAATAGCTTGTGAAAGCGGCATTGTTTTTAAATAGTTAAATCAATGTCGTTTCCTTAACAAATTAATAGTTAGTAGTGTTGCTGTCAAGTCGAGCGCAGTCGAGACTAGGTGTTGAGTCTCGACTGCGCTCGACTTGACAAAAGTCTTAAGGAAACGACATTGA
>JAYVGE010000461.1:0-6029 GCA_043772515.1 Flavobacterium sp.
TCACGCTGGTTTAGAATGCGGAATTCTAGGAACTAATTACCCAGATATGGATATGATTTCCTTCGGACCAACGATACATGGAGCGCATTCGCCAGACGAACGAGCGAGTATTTCCTCTTCTCAAAAATTCTGGAAATTCGTTCTAGAAGTTTTAGCGAATATCCCAGTTAAATAAAAGAAAGGGGTCAGTGTTCCGTTTAATTTTAGTGTTCCGTTCTGTTTTTATTACTGAATACTACAAACGGACCACTGACCACTAATTTTTAGTCTCTTTTCGGATTGTTTTTCTTCTCTCTTTTTTCTTCTTTTTTCTCTTTTGCCGTTTTTAACGGTTCTTTCTTTTCTGTTTTTTTTGCGTCTTGACTCTTGGCCATAATAGTATTTTTTTAAATGTTAATTTTTGATTTTCTAATTGAAGTAAATGTAAAGAATATTTTTGGTTTGTTCTTAAAGTCCTAATTTTTATTTAATATCAAATCGTCAATCGAGACAATTTGACGGTCAAAAAATTACTGCCTAAAAACAGCAATCGAATCTTTTTCTAGTCTTTGTTGTAACCATAATTTTAATTTTTCTTCCAATTGCGAGCTTAATTTAGCATCACTTTGATAGAGAACGACAGTAATTATAGCCTTTTTGTTGGTGTTCTCATCAAAAGTGTGGTTGGCAATCGAAATGGTTTTAATTTCTGGAAAGAGTATTTTCGATTCTCGAACGATTTGAGAATTATCGTATTGATTTGCCGAAAGTTGCTTCTTTAATTGACTAATAAGGATATCCTTTTGATCTCCTGTTTTTCGACTGTTGTTTATTTCGTTCAGAATGTCATTGCCTAGATTTAGCGTGTCTTGTTTTATTTTTAGGGTGGTGTTTGTAATGTTGTAATCGAATAGTTTGGTATTCAAATTTTTAATTTCTTCACTATTAAAACGTTTCGAAATAAAAGCCAATTCAATCTTTTTGGGATTACTATTGAATGTTGTTTTCTTGTAAATAACAGTATAATCGTTGTTGGTAAATTCATTTTGTATAAAATTTTCGATCCTTTGATTGTATCTTTTCTCATCAAATAGTTGGTAAGCAAAGTAAATACTTGGCAAAATTATTCACAAAAGCAAGATTGTTATTCCGTAGTTTACTTGTTGTTGGTGTTTTATATCTATTTGTTTGGCAATGGGATATTTTAAATATTTTACAATTGCAAAAGTAGAAAGACAAATAAACACACAGTTGATAATATATAAATAGAGGGCGCCAAAAAAATAACTATAATTCCCTACCGCTAGTCCATATCCCGCAGTACATAAAGGAGGCATAAGTGCCGTTGCGATGGCTACTCCCGGAATCGGATTTCCTTTTTCGACCCGAGTAACGGCAATTACACCAACTAATCCTCCAAAAAAGGCAATCAATATATCATAAATATTTGGCGATGTTCTGGCCAATAGCTCCGATTGCACTTCTTTGAACGGGCTTAAATAAAAGTAGAGTGTCGATACCATCAAACTGACAAGTGTGGCTATTAGAAGGTTTTTGAATGATTTTTTTAGCAGTTCAAAATCATACATTCCCAAACCAAATCCCGCACCAACAATGGGACCCATCAGAGGAGAAATAAGCATTGCACCTATAATTACCGCAGTAGAGTTGACATTTAGACCCACTGATGCAATCACAATGGCACAAGCGAGAATCCATAAGGTAGAACCGCGAAAAGAAATGTTACTCATGATGTTTTCTAACACTTTTGTCTTGTCATCTTCTCCTTTTTGAAGATCAATAAAATCTAAAATTTTGTTTATCATTTGCTTCATAAAATGTGTTTTTAGATATAAATGGTGCTTTTTTTTAATAAAATAGCAGGATGTTTGGTACGCAATTTAATTTTTTTGCTGTTATTATTGTAGAATAAAAAGTTAATCTATTCGTTTTGTTTTAGAAAATTACCATCAATAATCAATAGAATCACCCCATTGGCAGTTATCGAGCGATGCGAATTGCTATCATCGGTAACAATATAGGTCATTCCTTTTGAAAGTTGAAATTGCTCTCCATTTTCTAGCTCGCTAATAAAATTACCTTCTAAACAGTGCACAATATGTCCTTTTTGACACCAATGATTTGCCACGTAATTTTCGGAATACGTCACTTTCCGGATGCGAAGCGTATCGAATTGCATCATTTGCCAAAAAGCGATACCTGTTTCTCCTTTATGTTCCGTTTTTTCTATTTTGTCCCAATTTATAGTTTGAAAAGGTATGCTAGTCATTTTAGTTTTTTTAGAATCTTAAATATACCAAATTTTGTTAGTTTTATCCTTTTCTATATAGTAATTTATTTTGCGCAAAAAAAATCCCAGTCACTTTCGTGAATGAGAATTTTTGTAAAAGACATTGTTGTCCGATTAAAAGAATGTGAATTTTACACGTCTCCAAAAGAAGGTAATAGTGAGTAGTGGATTCAGTATTTTTTTTAATGTAAAATTTTAGGTTTTGAGGTATTACAAACTATAATTCAAATGGATACTCCAACGGTAATTGGCTTCGATTTTGGAATTGGATAAATTTTGATTGATAGGTAACATCGTGTTTATTCCTAAAGAAAAATTGTTTTTCCCTATTTCTATTCCAAATTTGCTAAAAAGAATATCTCCAGCAGTGTCGGGAACTTTTTGTTTATATTGCTTATTGGTTTCGTAAACTTCTCCAGCAATACCCATCTGCGGAACGATTTTTAGAGCTACTAAGTCGATAGCATAGAATAAAATACTGCTGTAATTAAGTTGATTTCCGAATTGGTATTTTTTTTTATTTTCGGTTTTAAAAGTATAATTCAGCATGTTGTTCAAGCCCCATTTTTTATTTTTCAAGACATATTCTGTTGCCAAAATATAATCCCAACTTCCTGTTCCGACCTGAAAACTTTGGTTAACGCTTCCAGTATTATTGGCTTCGTCGAATTTTCCTGTGGGCATTTTGAGTCCGCCTCCCATTTGTAATTTATGAGTATAGATGACACTGTCGTTTGGAGTCTGATATAGGGAATACAGTACCATAAGGCTGATGTCTCCCATTCCCTGAATTTTGTCTGTTCCCGATGCCCGTTCCCGATTGTGAAAATGATAGGGGATTAATGCAGAAACCTGAATTTTTGTTGTTATAGGTATTTTTGTCCAGATTTGTACTGTATTGAAGTTTTCGTCTATCCACGGAGAATTGGCAAAAATACCATCACGACTCGTATAACTTTGATTGAAGTAACGCAAACCAACAAAATTGTTATTCAGCATCGAACTAAAACCCATGCTGCCACCACTTGCAGAACAACCACAGGCATCGCAATCATCTTCGTCTTCAAGGAAATAATGGTATTTTGTAAACGGATTTGTGTTTTGTAAACTGTCCTTTTCGGTTGCATTTGCAAATTGAAAAAGAATTAAAAGGAGAAATAGTGTTTTTTTCATTTTTATGATTTTAAGACATTTGGCAGTGATTTTTTTTAGGAAGTAATTATTTCAATGCTCAAAATAATTATTTTTAAAATTCCGAAAATCGTTTATCGGTCAAATATTGTGTGTCTGTTAGTGTTTTTAAAAATGCAATCAATTGTTTTTTATCGGTTTGAGAAAGGGAAATTCCTACTATACCGTTTTGTCTCAAAATGGGGTCTAAGGTTTCCGAAGCTTCAATGCCATTGGCATAATGGTTCAGTACCGATTCTAAAGTTCCGAATCGTCCGTCGTGCATGTAGGGAGCCGAAACTGCTATGTTTCGTAAACTTTGAACTTTAAACTTGTATAAATCACTCGCCAATTCGGTCACTTTGTAACGCCCCACATCGTTTACTTTGGGATTTACTGACAAGCCGTTATTCCGGAACGAGTCGTCGGTCATCAAATCGGTGGCATGGCACGAAGCACATTTAGATTTAAATAAGGCATAACCAGCCAATTCGTCTAAGGTAAGGGCTACTCCCTTTTCGTTACGCCGGTATTGATCAAAACGGGAGTTAGAGGAGGTTGCCATTACCATAAACTGTGACAAGGCTTTTAGCATATTTTCGATGTTTATTGTTTTATTAGAAAAAGCTTGCTGGTACAATTTTCGGTAGGTTTTGTCGCCTTTCATCATCTCTAGAATGGTATTCAAATTGCCATTCATTTCTATAGCACTCGTTAACGGAATTATAGGTTGCCTATCTAGATGATTGCTTGCGCCATCGTACATAAAGGTAGTTTGGTACGCCAAATTCTGAATTGGCGGTGCATTTCGGGTTCCCAAAGCATCGCCTACGCCGTGGCTAACAGTATGCCCGTGGTGGGTAAATGCATTTTCTTGTATATGACAAAAGCCGCAAGATACAATTCCGTCAGAAGCCAAACGCCCGTCGTAAAATAGCTTTTTTCCCAATTCAAATCCTTTTTCTGTTGGAGGATTTAAGGAGATGTCGTACACCAAAGCAGGGAAATTGGAGGGGATTTTAAATTCTAAGGGAACATTTGTATATTCCTCTTTTTCTTCCTCCTGATTACTACAGCTTAATAATAGGGTGATGATAATCCAAAGAAAATGTTTCGTTTTCATGGTTTTTTTTGAAATTTTATGAAAAGCACAAAAGTTATTTTATAGCCCCGGTTGTAGCGGCATCCTTTTTTTGAGATTCTGACGAAGGAAGAATCTCAAAAAAAGATATAGCGAAAAACGGGACAAATGGTTTTATAAAAAACAACTTTTGTGCTCCTATAAATGCAATTAATCGTTGTGTACGTGATCTACTCTAAACATCGTTGCTACGTTGGCAGTTACCAAAGGCAGAAGGGTTCCGCCCATAATCATGGCACCCATGCCGCCCTTATTGTGATTAGAAAGTTGGATGGTATTGGGGCCATCTAGAATTTTGGACAAATCGGTTACAATGTGTATGTCGGACTTAATATTTGTTCTAACTAACGCTTTTGTTGGCAAAGTAAGGGTTATTTCGGCATAGTTGTAATCGGTTCCCGTTTGCCCAGTATGAATCATAAACGAAGTGGGTTTTGTAACCGTTTCGGAAGTAAATGTTCCTTCGAACGCAAGAAATTTGTAGCCTGCAGTCCAGTTCCATAACATTCCAGCAGCCTGTGCTTTTGCCAGAAAATCACCTTGACCAGCTGCGCCTAGTTGCCATTGTGTTTTATCTACTCCGATTCCGAATTTTACTTTTACATAATCTCCAGCAGGAACGTCGGTAAGTACAAATTTGTAACCAGCTTGAGTAGATTCGTCGGCAATAAAATAACTTTTTGCTTTTGGGTACGTAAAAACGGTTCCGTCATCTTTGGTTAAAACGACATTGCTTACAATATACTTAACGGTACTGATTTTTAAAATTTCCTTATTTGCTGTGGTATTTCCTTGTGTTTCTAAAATTAAATCGTTTGCTCCGAAAGCATTATCAAATTTTAATCCGACAGTTCCAGTTCCAGCAATTGTTTCGTCGTTGTCTTTTGAGCATGCAGTAAAAGCAACACTTATAGCCAAAATAGCCAGTGCTTTGTATAATAAATTTTTCATTTTTATGATATTTATATAAAATTAATCTTGTTTTTTGTTCGTAAACAATCCTTTTTTTGGCTTATATCCAAAAAAAAGTATCATTTCAAGCAGATTGAAATGAGAAATTAAAATTTATATAAAATAAGAGGGAGGACGAAAAGTAGTGGTGCAAACCGAGATTGGTTTTTCTGTAAAGCAAGAAAAAACTGACTTCGCTTTTTCTATAGGAGGAACCAAAGTAAAGTTGTTTTCTAGAAGGTTTTGAATGTAAATAAGGTCTAGTCTTTCTTTGAGATTGTTTTGTGAATTTTTCTCGTTATCTTCAAAGTTTTTGATGCTTTTCTGAAGTTCACATCGACCGTTACACGTGTTTAATACTAATTTTCTTTGTATACAAATGGTTTTGGCAATTTTTTCTTGGTTTATTTTGAATTTGGCATAAATAAAGACATTACCAAAAGAGGGCAACAAGAGGATCGCAGCAAGTACTATGAT
>JAYVGE010000462.1:0-2509 GCA_043772515.1 Flavobacterium sp.
GTAATCTTGAATTGTACGAAATCCAATATAGCTTCTTGCTGTATCTGCGTATTCAAAATCGCGGGTGCTTACTTGAAGATAATAGGCTACATCTTTCCATGATCCGCCTCTTAATACTTTACGCATATTGCTTTGGTCTGAAACATTTGGATTCATTGTAGATAAATATTCATATGCAGCAGGATCGTATGAAGAATCGGTCCATTCAGAAACATTACCAGCCATATTATAAAGACCATAATCGTTTGCTTCATAAGACTGTGCTTCAACGGTATACAATGCAGTATCAGCAGCGTAATCTCCTCTGTTGGGTTTGAAATTTGCCATAAAACAACCTCTGTCATTTTTGGCATAAGGTCCGCCCCAAGGATAAGTTCCAGATTCGATGCCACCACGAGCAGCATATTCCCATTCTGCCTCAGTTGGTAGTCTGTAAGCATTTACATTTTCTATATTACGGCTTTTTCTGTCACCATTGTGGTATAGTGTTCTCCAAGCACAGAATGCTTTTGCTTGTTTCCAATTAACACCAACTACTGGATAGTCGCTGTATGCTTGGTGCCAAAAATAATCATTGTGCATTGGCTCATTGTAAGAATAAGCAAAATCTTTGATCCAAACGGTTGTGTCTGGGTATATTTTTACTTCCTCTTTACGGATAAACTTTTTACGTTCGCCAGTTTTTTCTTTCGCAGCAGACTGAATATCCATCCAAGAATATCTGAATTTCAATTTATCGACATCAATAGTTCTTTGACCGTTGTAAGCTTCTTCTGCAGGAATATACATTGAATCCATTACTTCTGTGTAATATTCATCAGGATATTGAGCGGTACCCCATTTTAATTCAACCTTTTTATTCAATTTTCTTCCAGCATTTGGATCATCACCAGATCCGACGCTAAAATAATTATCGTACATGTATTTATCATACACACTCATATTTGTAGTATCAGCATCAACAAATGCATAATCGGCAATACTTCCATTTTTTGAAGATTTGCCATCAGGATCATTTTTCTGACCCAGTTCATCTGCAGAAATTGCTAGACGCATTCTAACAATTGAATCTCTAACCCAATGAACGTACTGTCTGTACTCACTATTGGTTATTTCTGTTTCGTCCATATAAAATGAACGAACAGTAACTGTTTTTGTCGGAGCATCTTGAACATTGGCTAAATCATCATCTGATTTACCCATAATGTATGCCCCACCAGGTATCAATGTCATACCATATGGTTTTTCTGGATGCCAAGCTTTACCTTTCACTCCAACCAATTGACCTTGGTCTTTGGATCCACAACTGTAGAATAAAGAAACCAATACTGTTAATAAAACGACCTTCTTCATATAAATTTGGGTTAAGTATGTTTTCATTAGTTTTAAGGACGTAAACCTATTTATTTATTTTCAAATAAACAATTTTTTTACTAAAAAAATCTTAAAAAAAATCAAACTTGTTAAAATTATGCCTTTTGAACTGTAAATTTATGCTTTATATTAAGTTTTTTCTTTGGTTTTTCCACCATCTTTCTGGCACTTCGCCCTGGCAAGCTGACAGATAATCATGATGGGAACATGGAAATAACGTAGACTTTTTTAATTTATTGTCTTTATTTGTAATAATTGTTATTTCTATCCACCATCTGTTTGTAATATTACTCTTGTAAAACACCAAATCTTCTTCCAAAGTAACTGTATATTTGATATATTCATGTTTACTCCCGAACGGATATTCATTTGATCTACAATGAATACCTTCGATAAAATACCATAAAATTTGACTTATTAACACTGATTCTTGTTTCGAACTTTGATGATTAAAAATTCCTAAACACGATATTTTATCACTAATTCCCGCATAACGAGACAATGCGCAAATTTCTTTACCAGAAAATCCGTTTGGTGAAAAATTAATTAAATTCCCCGAATCTGAAGATTTTACAGCATGCAAATCAATACTAACTAAGTTTCCATCTCGAAAAATAGGTTCTGATATTGCAGGATCATTGGAAATTTCGCCCAACCGATAAGATTCGAAAAATAATTTTTCCAATACATCAATCTCTTCCTGCGAATTTAGATAAGTTTGATAACCAATATTGCTGTAATTAAAAAGATTGTGTGGTTCATCTACAATCATTCTAGTAAGATATGAATTGGATAAAACTCCATTTTCTCTCAAAAAATCAAATTTATTGTCAATTGAAACAACGTTGACCATTTGTTCTAAGCTGTCGTAAGCTCTATACAAAGGATAAGTTATATCTTGCGATCCACCAATTACTATAGGAATAATATTGTTTTTTAATAAAAAAGAAGTTAATTTTTGAATTGCAAAATAGGTATCTTCAATTTTTTCTCCTGGTTCTAGATTACCTAAATCTGCGATAGAAATATTCCAATTTCCAGGATACAAATTATAAAATTCTTTTCTAATATGGCTTAAATCTATAGGTTGGTCAATATTTTCGCCTCCTCTATTTTCTAAAACACCTACTAATGC
>JAYVGE010000463.1:0-2506 GCA_043772515.1 Flavobacterium sp.
GTCCAAAAATAAATGGAGATGGCAATTACTCTCGGGATTTTACGTACATCGACAATGTGATCCAGATGAATGAGTTGGCGATGACGATTGAAGATCCAGAGGCCATAAATACCGTTTACAATACGGCTTATGGCGATAGAAATACGTTGAATAATTTGGTTGCTTATTTAAAAGAATATTTAGCTCTTTATGATCCGAAAATTGCAGAAGTCCAAATCGAATACGGTCCTAATAGAGCAGGAGATATTCCTCATTCTTTGGCAAGTATTGATAAAGCCAAATTATTGCTAGGGTATAATCCAAAATATTCTTTGCAAGAAGGATTGAAAGAAGCGGTAAAGTGGTATTGGGAGAATCTTAAATAAATAGATTGGTTTCTAGGTTTATTTAAAAAACAAGGACGAAGAATTAGAGTATATTTGCAAATTGAAAATAGAATAAATGAAAATTACAAAAATTTGCTGCATTGGTGCAGGATATGTTGGTGGGCCAACAATGGCAGTTATAGCTCAAAAATGCCCTCATATACAAGTTACGGTTGTAGATCTAAACTCAGAAAGAATTGCTGCATGGAATGATGTAAACGCAGATAATATTCCCATTTACGAGCCAGGTTTGTCCAAAATTGTTGGCGAAGCTAGGGGACGAAATTTGTTTTTTTCGACAGCGGTAGACAAAGCAATAGACGAAGCAGAAGTCATTTTTATATCGGTAAACACTCCTACCAAGACCTACGGAAAAGGAAAAGGAATGGCTGCCGATTTAAAATATATAGAATTGTGCGCCAGACAAATTGCCAAAGTTGCTAAAAACAATAAGATTGTAGTCGAGAAATCGACATTGCCTGTACGAACTGCTGAAGCTATCAAAAGCATTCTAGATAATACAGGAAATGGAGTGCAATTTCAGATCTTATCCAATCCGGAGTTTCTCGCAGAAGGAACGGCTGTTGAGGATTTATTAAATCCAGATCGAATTTTAATCGGGGGTGATACTTCTAGTGAAGGACAACAAGCCATTCAGTCCTTAGTCGAAGTGTATTCCAATTGGGTAAGTCCAGAGAAAATTTTGACAACCAATGTTTGGTCTTCAGAATTATCCAAATTAACCGCAAATGCTTTTCTGGCGCAAAGAATTTCCTCTATCAATGCGATGTCTGAGCTTTGCGAAATGACAGGTGCCGATGTAAACGAGGTTGCCAGAGCTATTGGTATGGACAGCAGGATAGGTTCAAAATTTTTGAAAGCATCTGTAGGGTTTGGTGGCTCTTGTTTTCAAAAGGATATTCTCAATTTAGTTTATATTGCCAAATCGTACGGACTGAACGAAGTAGCCGATTATTGGGAGCAGGTAATTATTATGAACGACCATCAGAAAAGACGTTTTTCGAATAAAATAGTACAGACGCTTTATAACACAGTTGCCGATAAAAAAATTACTTTTTTAGGTTGGGCTTTCAAAAAAGACACCAATGATACTAGAGAATCAGCAGCTATTTATGTTGCAGATGATTTGATAAACGAACAAGCTAAAATTGCCGTTTTTGACCCCAAAGTGTCTCAGAAAAAAATACTAGAAGATTTAGATTATTTAGAAACAAGAATCTCAGAAAGCAATGCCAAAAGCGTAACCTCTTATCAAGATCCTTACGAAGCTTGCCAAAACGCACATGCGATTGCAATACTTACAGAATGGGATGTGTTTGCAACTTACGATTGGCAAAAAATATATGACGGAATGCAAAAACCTGCGTTTCTATTTGATGGAAGAAATTTGCTAAACGGAGCCGATTTGAAAAAAATAGGGTTTATTTATCAGGCTATTGGGTCTTAAAAAACAGGATTATTCTTGTGTTAATTAGGTTTTTTGATCCTAACTAATATCGTTAAATTTAGTCTTTTTTTTTGATTTAATATTTTTTTTTATTTCCTTGCAGTTGTTTGATATTTAGTTTTTTAATTTGACTTGTTGTTTTGGCAGAAAATACTGCTATTTCTGAAATATCATTATTAAGGTAAAAGAAAGGGATTTACCGTTATATTTGTAATATTAAAATAGGCATCAATATAGCGATTGTTAGAATGAAGTTGTGTAGATGAAGTTAATGAGTAGGATAAAAAAGAGTAATTAAATTGAGTAAAAATATACGAATAGCAATTATAGGATTAGGATATGTCGGTTTGCCTTTGGCACGATTGTTTGCTACCCAATATCCAGTTGTAGGATTTGATATTAATCAATCTAGAATTGACGCACTAAATCAAGGAATTGATACTACGCTCGAGATTGATAGTGTTTCGCTTCAAAAAGTATTGGTGGAACATTCGAGTACTGCCAACGGTTTGTATTGCACCTCATTGATTAATGAAATGTCAGAGTGTAATTATTTTATAGTTACAGTGCCAACTCCGGTAGACAAAAACAATCGTCCAGATTTGACTCCATTATACAAATCGAGCGAGACAGTTGGTAAAGTTCTCAAATAAGGAGACATCGTTATTTATGA
>JAYVGE010000464.1:0-2504 GCA_043772515.1 Flavobacterium sp.
AATTTTTTGCAAAGGTACACTTTTTTTTAACTTTTTAGAAAAGGACTAAAAAAAAATAAAAAAAGGATACATATTTGTTTAGTATTAGGATATTAAATCTCACAATAATTATGAAATAATCTACTATTATTGTTGTGGTTTATTGTTGGCCTTGTCAAAGTTTTTTGACTTTTTTGGGTATTTGTTAAAGCTGATGTCACTAGGGTTTTCTATGATGCTTTTGATGGTGATCCAGTCGCCAACAGTATGTTTTTGAGCCATTTTATAGTCTAGAAGATAAACACCACAAAAAAAATTGTTGTTCTCATCTTTTTCCATAATTCCTGTATAAACTCCTTTTTGCAACATTTTTTCTTGATCTGCTTTGGTCATAATCTGTTTATTTTAAATAATAATTTAACTTTGCAAAGTTAATCAAATATTGTTTGTCTTGTAGTATTTTGAGTTTCTGATTACCTTTGTTTTATGGAAAAAATATTTAGACCCAGTCCCAAATCCTTCAAAAACACATTTTGTGTCTTTCAAGAAGTGCCATTGCTTCGATTAGAAGGATTAAAAGTGCAATATGATAGTAAATCGGGTAGTAAATATTATTACACCAAGGCAGGAATGTACCGATTGTCGAATCATTGGGGAAGATTGGCCAATAGTAAATGGCGTTTACTACCTTTGGAGCCCGAAACCGACAGTAAATACAAACTTGGTTTTGCTATTTGGGACCATTTTTATCCGGATAATGTCGATGACGAATTGTATTATTTAGAAGCCAATTACGCCAACAATACCGTAAATTATCAGCATAAAAAGAACCCAAGTTACGATGAAAAAGCGGTTCTTAGAACGAGTTTTGAAACTTCAAAAAGAATCAAGCAAATTAGAAATTTATTGAATTTGACTTCTTGGGCAAAATATTTTGAGTATGATGATTTGGATGTTTTGCGTCAAGAAATAATAAAGGAACTGATTTTTACCAATAAAACATTAGAAGAAATAAAAAGAACAATACAATGAGCCGAAACAACGAAGGGAATATAAAAAAGCACAACGATAAGTTGCATAAAGCGCAAGACAAAGCCAAACAAGCTGCTATTGTACGTAAAGAAAAGCTAAAAGAAATTACCAAAAAGTTTAATGAAGGCAAATCTTCAGAAAATATATAAAGGATGAGAAACAACGTATTTGAAGAACTAAAAAATAATGTTCAAGAAATTATTGATTTAATAGCGAACAATCAAAGTAAGGAAGCCAATAATAAATTGGTTGAAGTAAGCGATGCTTTGGATGAATTGTTAGATCATTCTGATGAAGATGAGGATTTAATCGAGATTAGTAAATACCAAGTTTTGTTGAACCAGTTGCATCAAAAAATAAACCCTTCGAGTGAAGTTTAATTTAATTTTAATTTGATGAACAAAGAACAATGCTATTGTGGATCCTACAAATCGTTTGAAAACTGTTGCCAAATTTATATATCGGGAATTCAAAAAGCACCAACCGCTTTGAAGCTGATGCGTTCCCGCTATTCGGCTTATGTAGTTCACGATGCTGAATATTTATGGGAGACAACACATATTTTGGAGCGAAAATCCTATTCGAAAACAGAAATTCTTAATTGGGCAATCAGTAATCAATGGCAAAAGTTAGAAATTATTTATTCTTCGGAATTTATTGTCGAATTTAAAGCTTATTTTTTGAATGATAAGCTGCAAAATCAAGTACATCAGGAGCGTTCTATTTTTAAATTCGAAAATGGAGGTTGGTTTTATGTAAATGGTACGTTTTTTGACTAAATTCGGTACGTTTCATTATAGTTCACGAATCTTAAAATTTTAAGCGATGATTAAAAATATCTTTTTAAGCTTCTTTCTAGTAGTTTTAGCAAGTTGCAAAAGTAGCCAAGTGTCAACTCCAATGGACTTAAAAACAGAACCAACCCAAGCTTACAAAGAGCAAATTGAGAATTTGGAGCAAGGCTTTTATTTTAGGGCAACAGGAAACGAACCCTTTTGGAGTTTGAAAATTTCTGAAAAAGAAATTCAATTCACGTCTTTAAACGCTGGATTTGAGTCGTTTAATGCGCCTTATGTTACTCCAGATCAAGCGATGGATGCCAATGTAAAAAGATACCGAGTTCTTACCGAGTCGGGAGAAATGATTATTCAAATCAGTCAAAGTAACTGTACAAACTCGATGTCGGGTCTCGTTTCTCCGTATTTGGTTTCGGTTGAAATTACTCGAAAAACAGACAAAAACGCTACCGTTTTTGAAGGTTGTGGATACTACATTACGGACCATCGATTGCATGACATTTGGGTGCTAGAAAAAATGAATGGCGAAAATGTGACCAGTACGAAGTTTAAAAAACAGTTTCCAAGAATCGAAATAAATACCACTACCAATGCGCTTCATGGTTTTGGAGGATGCAATACTATAAACGGAACTGTTTTTTTTGAAAAAGGACTATTGCGTTTTACCAATATTGCCTCAACTAGGATGGCTTGCGA
>JAYVGE010000465.1:0-5997 GCA_043772515.1 Flavobacterium sp.
AAGCGAAGGCTGGCCAAAAGCAATTGCCGAAGGAATGTTTTGGGGTTGTGTCCCTGTAGCAACTCCCGTTTCGTGTGTTCCGTTTATGTTAGATAATGGAAAAAGAGGAGTGCTTTTGCAAATGAATTTGGAGGAGGATCTTCAACAACTTGAAGCTATTTTTAATAACGATATGTATTTTAATTCTATAAGGGAAAAAGCGTCAGATTGGTCTCGTAAATATACACTAGACGCTTTTGAAGTAGAAATCAAAAAGATGCTTTTATGAGAATTATACAAATCATAGATTCATTAGAGGCTGGTGGTGCCGAACGTATGGCAGTAAATTATGCGAATGCCTTAGTTAGTCGTGTCTCCTTTTCTGCAATTGTAGCTACTCGAAAAGAAGGTTCACTCTTGAAGCAAATCGATGATGGGGTTGCTTATTTGTTTTTAAACAAAAAGAAAGTAATTGATTTTGGAGCTATTTTTAGATTAAGAAAATTTGTAGAAAAGAACAAAATAACAATAGTCCATGCACACAGCAGTTCTTTTTTTATTGCTTTTTTGTTAAAAGTAACTTATCCCTCGATAAAGTTAATTTGGCACGATCATTATGGCAATAGCTCATTTTTGTCCAAAAGACCTTTTCTCGGATTAAGAATGGCAATGTACTTTTTTGACGGTGGTATAGTTGTGAATCAAATATTAAAACAATGGTCTGAACAGAAATTAAAATTAAAAGAGGTTGTTTATTTGCCTAATTTTCCATCCAAAGACAAAGAGGAGTTGTCGAGTACTATTTTGAAAGGAAACATGGGAAAACGAATTATATCTTTGGCTAATTTAAGAAAACAAAAGAATCATTTCTTGTTGCTAAATAGTGCTAAACGGATAAAAGAAACTCATCCCGATTGGACTTTTCACTTGATAGGTAAAGATTTTGAGGACTCTTATTCGGATCAAATAAAAGATTTTATTCGAAACGGGGCTTTAGAAAATACCGTTTATCTTTACGGTTCGAGGCAAGATGTAAATACTATTCTTGACCAGTCGGATATTGCAGTTTTAACTTCAGAATCAGAAGGTTTGCCAGTGTCTCTTTTAGAATACGGATGGCATAAAAAACCAGTTGTGGTTACCAATGTGGGCGAAATTTCAATGATTATTCAAAATGGAACAAATGGTTTTATCGTGAATGTTGATCAAGAAAATTTATTCTATGATGCTTTAGTACAATTAATTGAAGACCAAGTGTTGCGTATTCATTTCGGACAAGAACTTCATAAAACTATCGTCGAAAATTATTCGGAAACAACGGTTCTCGAAAAGTATTTAAAATGGTTACAATCTATTTAAGATGAAAAAAGAGGAGCTGTCCTATTTATATTTGATTTTTTTTCACGCAATAATTGGTTTGCTTGTGTTTTTATTTCCGTTTACTTCAAAAATATATACGGTTCTTGTTTTTGTAGGAGGAGTCTATTATAGTGTTAAATCAAAAAATAGAAACAACGAGGTACTACTTGTATGCGCTTACGTGGTAAGTCTTGAGGTCTTGCTGCGAATGACCGATGGCATGATCCTGAATGAATTTGGTAAATATAGCATCATAGTTTTTATGTTTATAGGTATGATATATTGTGGTTTTTCAAAAAATGCATTGTTGTATTGGTTGTTTTTATTATTGCTACTCCCTGGGGTTGTTCTATCTGCAATTAGCTTGAATTATGATACAGATATTCGGAAAGCACTTGCTTTTAATATTTCGGGGCCTGTATGCTTAGGAATCGCAGCTATTTATTGTTATCAAAGGAAAATTACATTCGATAGATTAAAAGATATATTTACGGCTTTTTGTATGCCTTTGATTGTCGTTTTGGTGTATTTGTATTTGTATACTCCAAGCGTAAAAGATGTCGTTACGGGGACACAATCTAACTTTGAAACTTCGGGTGGTTTTGGTCCCAATCAGGTATCGACTATTTTAGGATTCGGAATTTTTATTTTCTTTGTACAGTTTTTATTCAATTCTACTTCTAGAAGAATGCAGTTTCTTAATGGCGTTCTAATTTTGTTTTTTGCATTTAGAGGACTTGTAACTTTCTCTAGAGGAGGTGTAATAACAGGTGTTACAATGATAATGGCTCTTTTATTTGTATTGTATTTTAGAGCTGGTATAAAAGAAAAATCAAAATTAGCGGTTATTATACTCTTTGCTTTTGTGTCTGCTTTGGGGATTTGGGGGTATAGTTCTTTACAAACAAATGGCTTAATTGCCAAGCGTTATGCCAACGAAGATGCTTTAGGTAGAGAGAAAAAAAGTCAATTGTCGGGTAGAGAAATATTGATAGAATCAGAGTTGAAAATGTTTTTTGACAATCCTATTTTTGGCATAGGAGTTGGTAAAAACAAAGAATACCGTAAGAAATTGACAGGACTTGATTTAGCCACACACAATGAAATAACTCGAATGTTAGCAGAGCATGGTGTATTTGGAATTCTAGGTTTGATGATTTTATTTTTTACACCGTTGTCTCTGTATTTAAAAAACAAACAAAATGTCTTTGTATTGTCTTTTTTAGCTTTTTGGTTGCTTACCATTAATCATGCAGCCATGCGATTAGCCGCTCCCGCTTTTGTTTATGCACTTTCATTATTAAATGTTTATAGTCTTGAAAAACCTACTTTACATAGGAAATAAATTGTCTCAAAGAGGAGTCAATCAAACGACTATCGAAACCCTTGGACCACTTTTGGAGCGAGAAGGTTTTGCGGTTTCGTATGCCTCCTCCAAGAAAAATAAGTTTCTTAGAATGCTGGACATGATTTGGAGCGTACTAAGAAACCCAAAAACAGATTTTGTTATTATAGACACCTATAGTACTTTCAATTTTTGGTATGCTTTTGTTATAAGTCAGTTGTGCCGATTATTCCAACTAAAATACATTCCGTTTTTACATGGTGGTAATTTGCCAAGGCGTTTGCATCAAAATCCCAAGATGAGTAAAATGATTTTTAATAATTCCTTTTGTAATGTTTCTCCCTCTCATTATTTGCTAGATACATTCCATAAAAAAGGATTTTATAAAAGTATTTATATCCCCAATGCAATCGAAATAAATCAATATCCTTTTATAGCTAGAATTAATATTCGACCAAAATTATTATGGGTACGAGCTTTTGCCGAAATTTACAATCCTATGATGGCTATTGAAGTATTGAAGGGTTTAAAGAATAAATATCCAGAAGCAACTCTTTGTATGGTAGGTCCTGACAAAGATGGGAGTTTGTCTGTAGTACAAAAACGAGCTAGTGCATTGGGTTTGAATGTCGTTTTTACAGGAAAATTAACTAAACTCGAGTGGGTTTCTCTAGCGAAAGAATACGATTTTTTTATCAATACTACTCATTTTGATAATACTCCAGTAAGCGTCATCGAAGCAATGGCTTTGGGACTTGCGGTGGTGTCTACCAATGTTGGTGGCATTCCTTTTCTTTTAGAAAATAATAAAGAAGCCATTTTAGTTGCCGATAATGCGAGTAATGCTATGATCGAAGGAATCGAAAAATTGCTTGAAAATTCTGTTTTTTACAAGGAGATAATAGATAAATCCAGAACAAAAGTTGCGTTGTTTGATTGGGAATCTGTCAAACAAAAATGGCATGAAATTTTACGATAAAAAATCTTTTTTTTTAGATATTTGACTACCTTGCAAAGCCAAATCTGTTTCAAATCATATGTTTACCCTAAATAAAATACATTTCGAAGTTTCTGAAAGAAAAATCCTTTTGCGCCTATTTGATGTCGTTTTTGTCTTAGGAGGACTCAATATAATGGGTTTCGTATTGGAGTTTCATTATTTTTCGATCTCATTAAACAATTTTCACTGGACTATTATACTCGCCGTTTATCTCAATTTTTTTGGAGCTATTTTCGAAATGTACAATCTTCAAGTGGCCAGTAATCAATTTTTGGTTCTAAAAAGTACGGTTCTCACAGCATCTACCACTGTTTTGTTTTACTTGCTAACACCAGTTTTGTCACCAGGATTACCTTCAAAAAGAGTTCATATTCTGGTTTTCTACTTGACGGTATTTATGGCGTTGTTTCTATGGAGAATGTTTTATACACTGTTTTTGGCATCCAATCGGTTTTATCAAAATGTAGTTTTGATATGCGATAAAGAGCAAGTAGAAGAATTGATTCTTGGACTTGAAAAAGCAGATCCCAACTACAAAATTATTGCTTATGTAGATTCTGATGCAGACAATAAAAAGCAATTCGAACATTATGTAAAACATATCGAAAGAAATGATTTGGCATTATTTGTAAAAGAAAATGCCGTTACCGAAATTATTATTGCTTCTCAAAAAGCAGATGCTATTACTACCGAGTTGTACCATCAATTACTCTTTTTGCTAGAATCGGGAACTATTATCCGAGACTATACACAGGTGTACGAAAGCAAAACGTTACGCATACCAGTACATTATATAGAGAGAGACTTTTATAAATTTTTTCCTTTTAGTCGAAGTAATAATAATAAATTGTACTTATTAGTTGTTCGACTTCTCGAAATAATTGTTTCGGTAGTCGGATTGTTGTTTGGGGGCATTTTAATTCCGATGATTCTGATCGGTAATTTTTTTGGTAATAAAGGCAAGTTATTTTATACTCAAGAGCGTGTTGGAAAAGATGGTGTTGTTTTTGAAATTTTTAAATTCAGAAGCATGATTCAAAATTCCGAATCCGATGGAGCCGTTTTTTCAAGCTCAAATGATTTGCGTGTGACTAATTTCGGTAAATTTATGAGAAAAACAAGGATAGATGAATTTCCGCAATTTATCAATATTCTTATGGGAGATATGTCTGTTATTGGTCCTCGACCAGAACGTCCTTTTTTTGTAAAAGAAATAGCTGTAATAATGCCGTTTTATACCACCAGACACGTCATAAAGCCAGGTCTTACGGGTTGGGCACAAGTAAATTATGCTTACGGAGAGTCTATAGAAGATAGCTTGATAAAACTGCAATACGATTTGTATTATATTAAACACAGGAGTATTTATCTCGATTTAAGCATCGGTTTCAAAACCATAACGACAGTGCTTTTTTACAGAGGGCAATAACTAAATAGAAGTGATTGCTGATTTTTGGGATCTACCACGAATTTAAAGAAAGGGGCTTACATCTTTGCCATAGAGTTGCTATTGAGAATCGAAAGCCTTTTCAATAGAAGGCAGAGATTGATAAAGAAAGACGCAGAGATTCACAAAATTAAATTCATTCTCTGCGATTCTTTACGAAGGACTAAATAATTATCGGAATGCGTTTTCGATTCTCAATAGCAAGTCGCACCAGGATTACTATACTCGTAAGAATAAGAGGCAATACGATCCATAAATGAGCCTTGTTTATTAGGATAATTAAGTAGACAACCAAGGAGAGTATATTAATCAAGGATAAATTATAAATCCATTTTTTATTTTTTGTAATATAAAAAAATAATAAAACAAACAGAGTAGGGTTGAATAGTAGTATGTTATAATTGTACTCTAATTCTCTGTGAAAAGAATAGAATCCGACAGCAATAAAAAACAATCCCAAGAGTGCCATTATAAAAAGATAAATTAAATTGATTTTTTTGCGATTAACCCATACAATGAATCCTAATAGCAACAGATAAGAATAGCAATTATTCCAGTAAGAAATTGGGATTTCTTTTTTAAATTCCAATATTGTCTTCGGACTTTTACATAGCGGTTGGTTGCGAAACAAACTTGTTTTTAAGCTCTCTAAAAGTTCAAAAGGTAAAAATAGTTGGGTTCCTAATTGATCAACTTTCTTCCCAAAAATAATACTGGTTCCTAGTTTTTCATAAAAATGATTATCAAAGTACGGAAAAAGAATGCTTCTATACGTTATCTCGGGAGTCAGTTTTTTTCTAATAACTGTAGATCCCAAGGTTTTGTTAATCATCTCAACCACCATCGAAGTACAATTTTTATCAATAA
>JAYVGE010000466.1:0-5982 GCA_043772515.1 Flavobacterium sp.
TTAGGAACTGTTTTATTTTTAATACATCCCTTATTAGCTGTTGTTGCTGGAGTCGTACTATTGATGTGGGCTATGGCAAAAGCCATCAATCAATAATTATTGATTACCCCCAAACAAATTCATAAACAGTTCTGCTTGGTTTTTTAATCTCCATTCTTCTAGCCAAATCGCTTTGGCATACATTTCTCTCCAGTCACTCATTTGTATTTTTTTTGGGTCGACATGAAAGTTTGCCATTATCAAAGCATCCCCTTGCATTCGCCCGGCTGCATCGCCACCTTCCGAGAGATGGCTTACAAGTTTTTTACGCTTACATCAAAAGATTGCATGTGTTGGGCCAATCCTTCCAAGGCTTTCAATTTGGCAAAATCACGCCCTTTTACTTCTTCATCGACTGCTAGAACACAGTTTTCATACAAAGCAACACCCGCCTTGATTTCGTTGTTTTTCCCTATCGAGCCCGTGGGTTCCAAAATGGCAAACGTGGGTTCTTTAAATATGGCATTGTATTTTTGCCCTCCTTGATTAACATCGACAATTACTAAAAAACCGTGTTGTCTTTTTAAATTTTGAATTTGGTCTTCGTTTAAACCGCAAATTAATATCGGTACTTGTAGCTCTGTATTTGAATCTTGTTTTGTATTTTCCATGTTTTATTCGATGTGTGAAATGATTAGTTCTAATTCGATGTCTTTACTCAAATCGCCTTCTTTCCAGTCGAACGATGTTTTCTTAAACTCACAGTTTTTCAAAGTGTGTTTTACCATTGGTCCCGCTTCGGGTTGGTACATGACCACAATTGGGAAGGGTGCGATGTTGTGCAATTTATGATTTGGAGCACCGCCTTGCATAGCGAAAACAGTTCCTGACAATAGTGTAATTGATGCTGTTGTTTTTACACGGCCATACGCTCTTGATACAGGATTTCGACCAGCACCATATACGTTTTCTTTTTCCTGCTCCTCCTCGTACTTTATGTGCTTTATTCCCGTAAGCGGAACGCCTGAGATATTTACAATCAGATCCGCCCAGCCGTATTCTCGACCGTTAATTAATGGTGTTACATTTATCATACTATACTTGTATTGCTAATCCAAGATTCACTACAATTTCTCGCAACACACCAACAGGAACAATTTTTATTGTAACCTGAAGTTTTGAAGTTGCTAAAACATTTTGGACTGGGTTAATAAATATTTTAAATCCGCTCAATTCGCCATCACGTTGCATTTGCTCCAGAGCCATAGCGGCAATGGCTTCCAAAGACGCAATCGCATCTGGAGAGATGTTGCCGCTACTTGGATCTATGTAGATAGGACCCGAAACCGAAGGCAATAATTTTACATAAACGCCTCTCAATGCTTTATCGATAGTTCGGTTGTTTTCTAGGTACGCATAATCACTATCTAATGCTGTACAGGTAAAACTATCGTTAAAGTACGATCCGGCATACCCAATATGTTTGATCGGAAACAAATACCCTTTGTCGTTTATTGACTGAATTTGTGCAGGTGTCAAATCGCCTAATAAAGTTCCGTCGATCAATGCGGGTACATCCAGTTCTCTGGGCAGAATAGTATTACCAGTTAATATTTTTGGATAGCTTTCGGTTACCAGATTTTGCTTTGCAACCCATCCAATACTTTCGTGAACTTTGGCGCGCGAAATTGCTCCTAAGCAAGCTCCAACAATCCCCACTTTTTTCCCAACCTTTTGAGAAACATAATTTCCACGTCCTGCACCATCCTGACCAATAGAAACGCTTAATCGGTCATATTTTGATTTGTGCATATCAGGTAACAATAGAAGATTACTAGCAGTGATTGTATGAATGGATAGCACGGCACTTATCGGCATATTTAACCCCGCCAATTCGTTCAATCTGGTATTAATTGTACCTGTAGAAATTGTAAAATTGTCAAAAACCGTAACAAAATCAACAATACCAATTTGTCTTATCTTACCTTCTGCAAATTGTTGCAGTTGTTTAATGGCTGTATATTGTGCGTCATTATCCACAATCGATTGAACATACAGTTTTGATCCTGGATTAATTCGAAAATACTCCGAAACGTGGTAGTGTAAAACAGGATGTGTGTTTTCCGTCACACCCATTGAGTCCAATTGTTCGGCTTCAATCAGTAGCGTTTTATCAAGGGCAGGCTGTCCGTAAACCAGCAAAGCACTTATGTGATCCTCCCCTGGTAACTGTCTGGCCAAACCACCGCCTTGTCTATTAAATGTAATTCCGTTCATGGGTTACTTTTTGTTTTTTGTTGTTGGTTCTGTCGTTTCTTCAACTGGAGCAATAGACTCTACTGGATGTGTAGCTTCCGTTTTTTCTTCAACTGGCTCAACTTCATTGCTTCGATAAATTGTTTTTACAAGTTTATGTTCTAGGCTTTTGGCGTGCGTGTCGGCGGCATAATCCGTGTAAAAAGGTGTGCCGTCTGATGTTTCAAAATAGCAGTCCAATTTTGGATTTGCTTCAAAAATGCTGTCTTTCATAGCGATATGGGTTTATAAAGTTTTAGTAAAAATTTAATAATGACAAAGAAGAAGGTAAAAAGGAAAATCCTGCCACACCATATTTGGAACTCCTCCCACGATGTTAATTGCTTTTCGATGTAAATGGGTTTCTGTATAGTGGTGTCGGTAGTTTCCTTTATATATTCCGACTTCCATTTAAAAAATAACTCTTGAGCCTCAGACACACAATCCACATTCAAAATATTATCTGTAATTATGACTTTTGGAACTTCTAAGTATTTGCCTTTTTTGGCACTTGTCAATTTCTGTTTTTTGGTTGATGGCTTAATGACCACTTTCCCGTTTTGGCATTCTAATAATGCTCTGTAACTGGAACTATCAATTTCCGTTTCCAAAATCGTGTCGTGAACGATTTCTTTGATAAGGACAGTTTTTATTTTATCCGTGGTTTCCAACGGCTTTTGAGTGCCACACGAAAACAAACAAAACAGAAACAACAAACTGAACGTTTTTAATACTGTTTTAAATCTCATTTAATTTGGTTTTAAAGTTTAATAAATCCTTTGCATTGGCTTATGCTTCTTATTCGCCTGCATACGGCGTACCCTTCACGGCTTCCGTCGGCATTTGTGTTGCCTTCAATAGTTTGTATTTTTCCGTTTGACAGGACTTTTTCAACAAAGCCCGTATGGCCTTGACCTTTCCCAAAATCCATAATGAAAATAGAACCTGGTACCGGTATGCTTATTCTCAATTCGGGTTTGCTATTCCATTGGTCTAACACGCCCGCTGTTTTCTTTAATGGGTTTCGAGTTGTTGTACTGGTCGCTACGGTCGCTGAGCCTGTCGAAGCGGTCGAAGCGGTCGAAACACACCAGTAAACGAACGCCATGCACCAAGCATACCCTTTATTAAGTCCTACACTTTTTAAATAGATTTCCACTTCGGGACCAGCGTTACTGCCTTTTGGGATTTCTCGTACTCCGAGTTGCCGAGTTGCCACTTCTAAAGATGATTGTGCTAGTGTCATGGCTGTTTACCGTTTAATTGTTTAAATTTCTGCAACTCATCTACCAACTGCTGATTTACAATCATTAATTCCCTGTGCTGAATTTCCATCGTTTTAATAGTCTCGGTAGCGGCAGTTAGCCTAATGGCTATATCATCTAATAATTCCCGGTAATATTTAACAGCATTCACAGCGTTGTCTAATTCCGCTGCTCTATCTTCTGCTAGCGTTTTTCGCTTAGAAAAGAACCAGGTAATTAAGGTGGCAAAAAAGCCCGTTAATGTTGGGTAAATAAATTGCTCCATTTCGTTTTTTTATGAAAGGGTGTTGCATTTCGCAACACCCTTTACAGTTTAGTTATATGATTGCTCCGATAAATTCGGCTCTAAAAGGAGTGGCTAAGAAATAGTGACGGTAAGCCAAATCGTTGGTTTGACCTTTTGGATTGTCTTTGGCAGCAACAAAATATTGCTTTGTCAGACCCGTCTTTTTTGCGATTCCATATTTGTAAAAAGCAACCGAAGCCGTTTTATCCGTTGGATCAGCAATAGCAGCGTATGGTCTTTTTACTCCTGCAGCAGAATATCTCGGCATTTTTGAATACTGGAATAATTCAAATCCAGAAATCACTGGCGAAGGCTTCCCTTTCGCATAATCAACCAATTGGTTACCGAAATTTTTACGATCCAACAACAAGTCGTTCCAGTGGTTGTTGCATAATATCAAACGCCTGTCTTCTTCGGGGATTCCCGCTTTGTCGCACAAATCTTTGAATCCCACCAAATCTTCATAAACTAGTCGCAAACGACCAGTAGGGTCTGTCAATGGTGTAAGTCCACCGCCACCAGTAGCACGAAAAACAGGAGTTTTAACAGTATGAGATGCAGGAGCAATAGAATGAACCGCTTTAGAAAATTTAGAGGACGTAATGCCTTTAGTTCCCTTTTTGGTGACTACATCTATTTTGTCGTATGAAGACCCCATAATTTGATCGTCAGAAACTGTCATTACTTTGGTTTGATATTTATCTAAAGAAAAACTCAAACTACCGTCTTCATACTGCTGTACTGGGATAGGATACGTTGTATTGTTGATTAGAATATCTACATCAAAATCAGTAGTAGCGATGTGAATTATATTTGATTCTGTTGCTGTGTTTTCGCCAAATTGCGTAACATCGGCATCCAATTCGGGTACACCTTCAAAAAAGGGCGCTTGATCAGAATTGTCTAAATTTTCGATGACTCTATCGAGCCATACTTCAGGAAAATTTGCTGGCATATTTATCTATTTTTTAGTGAATAATTTTTTGTACTCGTCTGGGTTGGTTGCTTTAAATGCTAATTGCTCTAGGTGCGTTAGCTTCAAAAAACCTTCTTTTGTAGCAGTCCCTGTAGTTGCGCCTTGAACAACATCTGCCGCCAAAGACTTTTTTACAGGAAACATCTCAATTGTCGTTTTGGCTAAGTCAAAGTTTGATTTCGCAAGATTTACAAAATCGTCTTTTTTGGTTGCGGGAATTCTACCTTCGGTAATGGCTAACGTTACCATCTCGGTAATTGCCGTTTCCTGTGCCGTTTCTTTTTCGGTTTCAAGTGCCAATAACTTGGCTTTCATTGCCGTGTTTTCATTTGATAATTTTAATACAGCCGCTTCAACTGCTTCTACATCCACTTCGGGAGTTGCCTTGTCAAAATTGAGTGCCATAAGTGAGGCAAGAGATAATAAGATTTTCTTCATGTTTTCTTGATTAAATTGTAATTTTTGATTTTCCAAATCTTTTGGCTGTAATGACAAACACAATTGCTTTACTTCATCGTCTTTTAACAACTCACCACTTTGAGCATAGAGTCGAATAGCATTAGCATTGGATGGCACGGCTACGATAGAACATTCGTATAATTCGCATTTTTCCAATATCAATTCATTATCGATAATTTTAAAGTCTTCGGGATTGAATGTTATCCCCATCGAACAGGCGATTATAAAATTTCGTTCCACTTTGCCAGATACTTTTAAAGCATCTTCATCGTCAACATCAAAAAGCGGTTCTCCTAATAGGAGGTCTTTATCAACTTTTACGTTTTCCCACTTGCCTAACACATTACGAGTAGAGTTCCAATGTTCGTTTAACATGACAGGATTTTTTTTAAATCTCTTTAAATTAATCCCAACATTTATAATTTTAAATCCGTAACTGTTGGTTTGGGTTTGGTCATTAAAGACAAAAGGTTTTGGCATAATAGAGTTACTAATTGTTTTGTTTTCTGATGGCAAATTTTAGACTATTTTGAAGTTTAAAAAAATAATCGAGCACCCCTTAAACACTTGTGAATACTAGCTTTTTAAACCTGTAAAGTCACTTTACACTTTCGTTTTTTTTGCTAAAATAAATGGGATTTTTGCCTATAAAAGAGTATAAAAATGGCAAGAACAAAAGATGCGGTAAGACAAAAAGCAGAAGCATATTACATCGAAAATTT
>JAYVGE010000467.1:0-15913 GCA_043772515.1 Flavobacterium sp.
TTTAGAAAAAGGGTTTAAAGAACAATCCCGATGGATGTTGGGTGTGTTTATTACCCTTTCATTAATGATACTAGGCTTATATGCTGCCCTTTTATTAAAATAAATAAGAAAGATAGGCTCGATATATCCCAAATGATTCTATATTCCCACTACTTAAAATTTATGGAGTTATAGAAACTAATCCTTTTTTTAGAGTACGGTATAAAAATGGGAGAACATTAAAAGCTAAAAAGTTTCCTTGTTTTCTGTATTACACTGTCAATGAGACTCAAAAATTAGTTAAAAATTTTTCCTTTTTTCATAATAATAAGGAATCCTAAAAAAAAGACCAAGGAGTTAATGAATTAGTGATTTGACAAAAAGCAACCCCATAAGAACTCAAAATAATTTGATTCTTGTGGGGTTTTTTATTTCTGATCTTTCAAATAATCCAACCAGGTTTCTTTATAACTACTTCCAATTGGGATTTCTATTGTGTTTATTTCTACTTCGTTTTTGGAGTATGCGGTTAGTTTTTTTGTTTGAATAATATAGGAACGATGGATTCGGACAAAATTCGAGTCCAATACTTTTTCGAAAGCAGAAATATTCTGCTTAAGATGGTGTGATTTTCCGTTTTCGAGATGAATGGTAATGTAATCTTTAAGACTTTCGATGAATAAAATGGAGTCGAAAATGATCTTGATGTTTTTACTTCCCGAAGACACAAAAATATGATTCTCGTTAGTTAAATTTTCAGGAGCTTTCGAAATTTGTAATTGTTTGAATTTTTCTATCGATACAAAAAAGCGATCAAAAGTGATGGGTTTCAAGAGGTAATCAATCACATTGAGTTCGTAGCCTTCTATGGCATATTCTCTGTAGGCTGTTGTGAAAATTACTTTAGGCGGATTCTTTAGTTTTTTCAGAAAATCATTTCCTTTGAGTAATGGCATTTCAATATCCAGAAACATCAAATCTATCGTATTCGATTCTAAAAACGCATAAGCTTTCAGAGCATTTTCAAAAGAAGAAATCAATTCGAAATTGTCGAAATGGGTCAAATGTGACGCAATTAATTCTCTTGCCAAAGGTTCGTCGTCAACGATGATGCATTTGTATTTCATATTAAATAGTTAGCGTTAGTTTTATTAAGAATTTATTTTGATTGTCCGAAATCGTCAACTGATGCTTTTTGGGATACAACAAATCCAATTGTTTCCGAACATTTTCGAGTCCGATTGGCAATTTGTTTGATGTTGTAACAGTCTCATTTTTAGGTTTTGAGTTTTCGATGCTGAAAATAATTTGCTGTTTTTTAGTTTCTAAATTCATGCGAATGACTGCTTTTTCGGTTTCATTGATTACCCCGTGTTTGAAAGCATTTTCTATAAAAGTCAATATAATCAATGGCGAAATTTTGCTGCTTTCCTGAATGTCTTTGGTAAACACAATGTCTAATCTGTTTTCGTTGTAACGAAGTTTTTCTAAAGCGATATAATTTTCGATCAAAGTAATTTCTTTTTCAATAGAAACATAATCTTCGTTGCAACGGTATAAAACGAAATCTAGAATCTCAGATAATTTGGCAATAATCTCGGGCGCTTTGTCGTCTTTTTTGAGTGCCAAAGCATACAGATTATTCAGGGTGTTGAATAAAAAATGAGGATTCAGTTGGTTTTTTAGAGCTTTAAGCTCCATTGATTTTTTCTCTTCTTCTATTTTGGAAAGATGTTGTTGGTTTTTGTGAAAACGAATCAATCCAATAAGGGAAGCAGGGAAAAATAACCAGATGATTTTTCCAAAGAACATTCTAAAACTAGTTAATCTTTGAAGTAATGTGTTGGGGCATTTATCCCATTCTGAATAATACAGGGGAAACTTGGGTTCAAGATAAAAATATTTTAGGGTAGTAAGCATTGCAAAAACAAGGTATAGCCAAGTGATAAAAAGGACGATAAAAAGAAAATATTTCTTTGAAACTAGGAATTTAGGAAGCAAAACATAAATCAAAACATACGCTCCTATAGCTTGAATGATAGTTTCAGAAAGAAAGATATAAAAGAGATCTTCGTATTTTTTATAGTCAAAACTTTTTGTGACAAAATGTATTGTCAAAAAACCAAACCAAAACAAACTGTGGCTTAAAATTCTTTTTAGGTTTGTGTTTTTTAGAAAATTCATAGGGTGCTTTTATAAGCGACCAAGTTACTAAATTATCTATGCTTGATTTATTGCATGAGACAAATAATGGTCTTTTGCTTATGAAAACGATATTCCAGCCCATGAATGCATTATTATTAGAAAATGCATTATTCGTATGCTAAAGCAGTCTGTTTATTTGCGGCTAAATTAAGAGTAAGATTAGTGGATTACTTTGGACAAAAAAAATAAACTATGAAATTAAAATACATTATTGTCTTTTTGGTATTCTCTTGTACATCCATGTCTGCCCAGTTTAAAATTACAGGGAAAGCAACTACTAAAGATAACAGTCCTGTCGCTTTTGCCGAAGTTATTCTAATAGGCGAAGATGTAAATAATAGAAAAAGCGAATTGGCAAACGAAGATGGGAATTTTGTCTTAGAAGTAAAACAAGGAACATACACATTAGAAATCCGACAAGTAAACGAGCTTCTGTTTACAAAAAAAATAGCAGTAACGGCAGCTTTAGATTTGGGGATTATAACAATTGATAACGCAATTCAGTTAGAATCTGTCGTAGTGGGAGGGAAAAAGAAATTGATCGAAAGGAAAGTAGATCGTTTGGTTTTTAATGTCGAAAACTCGATTAATGCCACAGGAGGAGACGCTTTGGAAGCACTTAGAGTTACTCCGGGGATAAAAGTGCAGAATGACAACATCACTATTATTGGTAAAAGTAATTTGTCGGTTATGATTGATGATAAAATCGTTCAACTTTCGGAGGAAGACTTGGCGAATTATCTAAGGTCAATTCCATCAGATAACATTAAAAGTATAGAAGTCATTACAACACCACCGGCTAAATATGAGGCCGAAGGCAAAAGTGGTTTGGTCAATATTAAATTAAAAAAAGCAAAAAAAGATTCTTGGAATGCCATGATTGGATCTACTTATCTTCAACGGTTTTATAGTCAGGCTGCTGTAATGGGTAATTTTAATTATAATAAAAACAAGTTGAGTGTCACTTCATCTTTAAATTATTTGTCTGGCAGAAGATACAATATCCAGGAAGATTATACTTATTTCCCAACGGAAACCTGGCATACCAATTCCTCGTATAAAAGTGTGAATACCAGAATGTATGGAAAATTGGGTATTGATTATCAACTCACACCAAAATGGACTTTGGGTGGTCAAACTTTATTTAACAATTCCCAACCTTTATTCACAGATGCTCCTTTTACAGGGATTTATGACAATGCCAATGGGAAAATCACTAGCTATTTAAAGTCAAATGGAGGAGTGGCCACGCTAAAAGTAGGTATCAGTTCATTCAACTTTTATAATGAATATAAAATGGATTCAGTAGGAAAAAAAATCACTTTAAATCTGGACTATTTTAATTATAAAACAACCGATAGTAGAACTTATAATGGTATTTCGGTTGTCGAAAATCCGTACTCACAACACTATTTTGCTGGAATAAACAGCAATACACAAGGGATAACGAACGTATCGGGGAAATTAGATTTTGATTGCCCCACAAAATGGGCGACTTTAGGTTTTGGTGGTAAAATTTCGAATTCAAAATCAAATAATCACATTTCAGCCTTCAATAGTGGGCTAGTAACTATACCTGTTATAGAAATGCCTTTGCTGCAGAGTGATTTTGATTATCTAGAGAACATACAAGCGGTTTATTTTTCGGGAAGCAAAAAAATAAATGAACACTGGGATACCCAATTTGGATTAAGAATGGAAACTACGCAAACCCAGATTCTTGTAGGGAGCTTAAACCAACCCATTACTAAGGATTATATTAAATTTTTCCCAACCGCCTATTTGACTTATATCGCAAATGATCATTCGACTTTTAGCTTTAGCTATAGCAAAAGAATTGAAAGACCACAATTTAGGGATTTGAATCCGAACACTCATTTTTGGAATCCTTTTCAATCTTTTAATGGTAATCCGTTTCTGCAACCTGCATTTATTGATAATACAGAGCTAACCTATACGTATAAAAAAATAGAGAGTAAATTGTACTTTAGTTATGAAGATAATTTAATTTCGGAAGTTACTATAGCCGACCCAAATACAAATAAAATTCTGAATACAAGCGAAAATTACATCGACACACAACGTTACGGAATTGCGGAAAATTATGTTTTCGATAGATTCAAATGGTGGACAAGTAATACTGCGGTCGATTTTAATTATGCTATTTCTAAATCTAGTTTAACCGTTGCTCGAAGGGAACAAAAGGGATTCAATTCGAGGTTATCAACAAATAATGATTTTAATTTGAATACAGATAAAACTGTACTTTTTAATGTCAGTTATTGGTATAGTTTACCAGGTATAGACGGTATTTTTGCTAATAAAGAAATGAGCTCATTTTCTCTGGCGTTTCAATATCTTTTATGGAATAAAGATTTGAAAATTTCCTTAAGAGGGACTGATATATTTAAAACTGAAAAAATAAATAGAAGTTCTACCGTTAATGGGGTGCATCAAGAAGGTAAGAATTACTATGATAATCAATCTTTTCAGCTTTCTGTTTCGTATAAATTTGGGAATAAAAAGAGTGACTCCAAACAAAGAGCAACGGGCAATGAAGAGGAAAGAAGCAGAACGGGGAGTTAATCAATAGCAATTTCAATAACAATTTTCAATCAAATTTAAAATGAAACCAATTTTAAAAAACGCAATGACTATCACAATGGTAGTTTGCTCTCTAAACGTATTTTCGCAGGAAACAAAACAAGAGATTACTATTAATGAAACTTCCAGATCAATAAAGCCAACTTTGTTTGCTGATTTAGGGGAGACTTGTACCACGCCAGACGGAATGGCTTTGGACAAAAAAGGAAATCTCTATTTATCTGTATTAAACCCTACTTCGTTTGAAAAAAACGGAAGTAAGATTTTAACTTTCGATAAAAATGACAAGCCTGTTACTTGGTTTGATCAATTACCGCTTCATCCAATTACAAAAAGAGTGCATCCGATGGGTATGGAATTTGGCTCTGACGGGAACTTGTATTTGATGGACAATCAGTACTTTGCCTATAAAGACGATTACTCAAGGTTAATCCGAGTTGTTGTTGAAAATGGAAAGCCAAAATATGCAGAAGTATTAGTAGAAGGTTTTAATTTTGGGGAAGCCGTTAGATGGAGCAATAACCGCGTTTATATAACAGATGCATGGACGGACAATAAAAGAGAAAGCAGTATTTATAATTTCTCATTAGCAGAATTGAATAAAGAAAAAATAACGCTAAATAAAGAAACTAAAGTAAATTATTTGCTGAGTACATTTACCTTAAAGCCTGAAGTTACAAAAAACACTATTGGAATTGACGGGATTGCATTCGATAAAAAAGGAAATTTGTATGCTGGGAATTTTGGAGATGGCGTAATTACAAAATTCGAATTCACAAAAGAGGGCAAAGTAAAATCGAAAAAAGTGGTTTTAGATTCGGATAAATTAAAATGCTGCGACGGCTTTTTTTACGACGAGAAAAGGAACTCTATTTTCATAGCCAATTATGATAACAACAGCGTTCATCAACTGGATTTAAGCACCAATACCATTTCGTTGATTTGGGAAAATGGCAACAATGATGGAGCCGACGGACAATTGGACAATCCTTGTGAGACCATCATTTACAAAGGCAAATTGCTGGTGGTAAACTACGATACTTTTAAAGGACCCAAGAATACAGAAATTGATAATTTTCATACCATTTCTGCATTTCAGCTTTAAATTGTATAATATTGTAATAAAATACTTTACATCTCCTTGAGTAATAGTTTAATTTTGAATAATATTAAGTAAATCAGATAACAATAAAAACAAATCAATTATGATAAAGACAAGACTATTATTTATTTTGCTTACAATCAGTACGCTAACTTTTGGGCAAACTAAAACGGAAGATGATGCCATTAAAGCTGTTATTGAAAGCGCTTATATAGACGGAATACATAATGGCGGATCAATTGAGGAAATAAGAAAAGGTTTTCATCCTACATTTAAAATGCTAAGTCTTGAGAATAATGATATTTCTTCACTTTCATTAGAGGATTGGATAATAAGAATAGAAAACGGACGAAAACAAAATGCAGGAAACCCAACAATAAAGGCAGAATGTGAGTATTTAAGCATAACTACGTCGGGAAATGTTGCGACAGTGGTTTTGAACTTATTTAAAAATAAAAAGAAAATTTTTACAGATCACATGACGCTTTACAAATTTTCTGAAGGTTGGAGAATTGTTTCAAAAGCATATTATAGATTCCCTCGATGATAAAGAACATAACGAGCGATTTAGCAAGATTTGAACTCTAGGCTTATTAGATGCAATAAAAACAAACCCCACAAGACTTCAAAATAATCTGAATTCTTGTGGGGTTTTTATGTAGTTCTAGTTCCCCCTTCGGGGGGTAGGGAGCTTTTATTCTCCCAAAAACGGGTATCTATAATCTACTGGAGTAACAAACGTTTCTTTGATTGTTCTTGGAGAAGCCCAACGCAATAAGTTCAATGCAGAACCCGCTTTATCGTTCGTTCCTGATGCTCTTGCACCACCAAAAGGTTGCATTCCTACAACAGCTCCTGTTGGTTTGTCATTGATGTAGAAGTTTCCGGCAGCATTTTGCAAAGCAGTTGTAGCTTCCTCAATAGCATAACGGTCTTGACTAAAAACTGCTCCAGTTAAAGCGTACTCAGATGTAGCATCTACCAATTTCAATGTTTCAGCCCATTTAGCATCTTCATAAACAAAAATCGTCATTACAGGCCCGAATAATTCGGTTTCCATAGTGGTGTAATGAGGGTTGGTTGTTACGATTATTGTTGGTTCGATGAAGTAACCTACAGATTTATCGTAGTTTCCACCAACGATGATTTCAGCATCAGCATCCTTTTTAGCTTGGTCAATAAAACTAGCCAATTTGTCAAAAGATCCTTCGTGAATAACCGCAGTAATAAAGTTTCCGAAATCTTCCGGAGAACCCATTTTTATAGATTTGGTATCGGTGATCAATTGTTCTTTAATGGCTGGCCATAAGCTTTGCGGAACATAAGCTCTTGAAGCAGCTGAACATTTTTGACCTTGAAATTCGAAAGCACCACGAACAATTCCAGTAGAAACTTGTTTTGCATTGGCACTTGGATGAGCGATAATGAAATCTTTTCCTCCAGTTTCCCCTACAATTCTTGGGTAAGTCTTGTAATGGTGAATATTAGTCCCAATTTTTGCCCAAATATCTTTGAATACATGTGTTGAACCTGTAAAGTGAATTCCAGCAAAATCACGACTTGCCAAAACAGTATCGGTAATCATTAATGCATCTCCAAAAACAACGTTGATAACGCCATCAGGAACACCTGCTTCTTTGAATATTTCGATAATAATTTGAGCCGAAAATACTTGGCTATCGCTAGGTTTCCAGATAACAACATTCCCCATCATAGCAGCACTTGCAGGAAGGTTTGCAGCAATGGCAGTAAAGTTAAATGGTGTAATGGCATAGACAAAACCTTCTAGAGGTCTGTATTCTAAACGATTCCACATATCTGAAGTAGAAGCGGGTTGATCTGCATAAATTTGAGTCATAAATTCTACGTTGAAGCGTAAAAAGTCGATCAATTCACAAGAAGCATCAATTTCTGCTTGGTGTATGTTTTTAGATTGTGCAATCATTGTTGCAGCATTGATTCTTGCTCTGTATGGACCTGCAATAAGTTCGGCTGCTTTAAGGAAAATAGCGGCGCGTTGTTCCCATGCCATATTTGCCCAAGCTGTTCTAGATTCTAGAGCATTGGCAATTGCTTTTTCGATATGTGTTTTTTCGGCAAGATGATACGTTCCTACGATGTGTTGGTGATCGTGTGGTGCCGACATGTTTTTGGTATTTCCAGTTCTAATTTCTTCGCTTCCTATATACAAAGGAACATCGATTTTAGAATTCCACATTTTTGTGTAAGCTGCCTGAACTGCTGCTTTTTCTGGAGAATTTGGAGCGTATCCTTTTACGGGTTCGTTTACCGCTTTGGGGACATTAAAAAAGCCTTTTAACATATTTGTAAAATTAAGTATTAGACAATTAGATAATTATGTGATTCAAATTTTATGAATTACATAATTTTACGCAAAAGTACAAAGGATAATTTAGAAAACAGATAATTTATGAACAAGAAAAATGCTTTAAGCAATTAAATTCAAAATTAATTTAATGCAAAAGGAGCGCAAAGTCTAAATGTAGGAACGATTACTTTAAAGTTTCTGGTAGACGTAAAATTCACCATATTAAAATGACCTTTCATAGCACCATAGGGCGATGATAATAAGCATCCCGAACTGTACTTGTGTTGTTCTCCAGGTTTTAAAACTGGTTTTTTCCCGATAACACCTTCTCCGTCAACTACTTCTAAGCTGTTTAGAGAGTCGTAAATTTCCCAATGGCGGGAGATGAGCTGAACAGAATCTTTACTATGGTTTTCGATTGTAATTTCGTAACTAAAGGCAAAGTGTATTTTATAGTTTTTGAAGTAAGTTCCTTCAAAACTAGTCAAAACCGATATTTTTATGCCTCTTGTTATCTGCGAAACCATATCAAAATTGTGATAAAGATGTTTAATTATCGCAAAACTACAAAAAAAATGATTTTCTTTTGCGAATTTTAAGAATGTTTTTTTTAATTAGTGCTATTTATCGAATTAGCGACTCCTTTGCCAATAACTCTGTCGTAACGATCGGTGTTTTCACGGTAATATACCAGTATAGTGTATTCGTTTTCAGTCTGATAAAAGTTGCCGTCTACAGCATTTTCGTAGTCGATTGCCCCTTTGTTATCAGCAATTAGGTATTGGTAATTGGTAAAGCCTTGTTTGATCAAAAGGGCTTTTTCATAAATACCTTTTGGGGCATTATAGTCCATTTTATTTTCAGCGGTCAAATTGTAATTATTAAACATTCCTGTGATATAAATGTTTTTGTTTTGCATAAAAGTGGGTGCCGAAAGTGTAAAATAGACCCAAGCATAATCTGCTTCTGTTTCATTTTTTTGGGCGTATAAGTTGCGAACCACAAAGTTACCGTTTACATCTTCGGTAATTGAGTAAGGTGAGTTGGCTCGCGCTTCATTGGTGTACAAATGAGCACCGTAGATTTCCTTGTTGGTGTCTACAATAGAGATACTGTTGGTCGCTGTTCGAATGTCTTTGTTGTCTAAATATAGAAATTCGTTCCCTGCCCAAAATTGGGTTTCAGCATCGTATTTGTAAATCAAATCGTTTGCTATGGTGTATTGTGGTGCTATGTTTTTTTTGGAGTTGTTTAATTGTCCATTTTGAAACAGTGCTACTTTTATATTTCTGGTCGGATTCTGGAAAAGTATCGTTTTTGACTTTACTGTAAACTCTACATTTTGTTTGGTGTCTAGATTATCGGCAGTTCGCGCACGCTTTACTTGAGCAGGAACGGTTACTAAATCTTCATAAAGAATAAATTTTCTAGAAAAAATCACTTCCTTATCTTCATTCATAATCTTAAGAATGTAGTTGCCACTCAGGAGTAATTGTGTGAATTGATTTGGGATTGGTAATCTGTAATGAGAATAAATTTGCAAAGTATTGAAGGAATTGCTATAATCTTGTATTCTTTGATTTTCAAATCCTTGCAAGTATTCACTTTTAGGAATATTGGATGCAATCCAATTATAATCACAATGAATGATGTCATAATAATAGTTGGCTTCGTTTCCCAGTAAATCGTCAAACTGAAATTGAAATCCTTCACCTAGCATAAAAACAGGTGCCACATTCTGATTGTTTTGAATAAAAGAAATGGTTTTTATCGTAAAAGGAGGGAGTATTTCTTTTTGCACTTGTGCAAAAGAGGTTATGTAAAAAAAATAAAGTAGTAAAGTGGTAGCTAATTTCATTATCAACAAGAAGTTCGTAAGTTGTAAATATACAAATAAACAGCAATTATTGACTGATTATTTAAACGGTTTAGCCTCTGAAAGTTTTGAAGCAATCCTGCACCACAGAAAATAAATAAATTCAAAGTATAAGTAGTTCCAGATGTCATGAAAGTAGAAAGCGTTGATGATTAATTTTTGTTGGCTGTACGTGGATAGTGTCAATTGACTAAAGATAAAACGCAAAAAAAAAATGATTTTTAACTGCGTTATCAATAAAATCTGCGGGAAATAAAAAGTCCCACTGTCAAGGTATTCTTTTTTTAGTTTTTTTGTTGCAAATTTTACAAACTTTATCTGTTTTGATGATTTTGTGACCCGTGCCTGAAAGACGAAGCGAGTTTAAACAAATGATTTTCGTGTAAATGGATTTTGAAAATCTTTACTTGCAATAAAAAAGTCATATTCTCAGAGCTACTTTTTTTGATATTATTTCTGTTTTTTGAAATTTGAATTGTGTAATTTTGCTCCCACTTCATTAGTAGAAGGTTTTGAAATAAACCATGCAAAAGAACGAGGCAAATTGCAGGGTTTATTTTGAAACATTTACTTATACGATAGTCAATACACCAACTGTCTGATAATTTAACTATCTAATTTTTTTATTCATTTTGATTTCAAAAGCGACTATAGATACTGTTTTCGAAACTGCTCGAGTAGAGGAGGTTATCGGTGATTTTGTACAACTTAAACGAGCGGGAACAAACTTTAAAGGCTTGAGTCCATTTTCAGACGAGCGTTCACCATCGTTCATGGTCTCTCCTGTAAAGCAAATTTGGAAAGATTTTAGCTCTGGAAAAGGAGGGAATTCTGTTGCTTTTTTGATGGAGCACGAGCATTTTACCTATCCAGAAGCGATACGATATTTGGCAAAAAAATACAATATCGAAATCGAAGAAACCGAGCAAACCGATGAAGATAAGGCTAATACAGACGTTAGAGAAAGTATGTATTTGGTTTCGGAATTTGCGAAAAACTATTTTCATTCGACCCTTTTAAATTCAGAAGAAGGAAAAGCGATTGGGTATTCTTATTTTAAAGAAAGAGGTTTTACCAACGAAACTATCAAAAAATTTGGCTTGGGGTATTCTCCAGAAACTTGGGATGCTTTTACCAAGGAAGCACTCGGAAAAGGTTATAAATTAGAGTTTTTGGAGAGTACAGGATTAACAATTCCCAAAGATGACCGCCCTTTTGACCGTTTCAAAGGACGGGTGATGTTTCCCATTCAAAGTATGTCGGGACGTGTATTGGGGTTTGGAGGACGAATTTTAACCAATGATAAAAAAACAGCAAAATACCTCAATTCTCCCGAAAGCGATATTTATCATAAAAGCAAAGTCTTGTACGGTATTTTTCAGGCCAAACAAGCGATCGCCAAGCAGAATAATTGTTATTTGGTCGAAGGATATACCGATGTGGTGCAGTTTAATCAAGCGGGAATAGAAAACGTAGTTGCTTCGTCAGGAACAGCTTTGACTCCCGATCAAATACGTTTGGTGAATCGGTTGACAAAAAATATTACTGTTCTTTTTGATGGTGATGCGGCTGGTCTTCGAGCTTCTATTCGAGGAATAGATATGATTCTTGAGGAAGGGATGAATGTAAAGATTTGTGCTTTTCCCGATGGAGATGATCCAGATAGTTTTGCCAGAAAAACCTCTTATGAGGATTTGGTTTTGTATCTCGAAAATAATGCTAAAGATTTTATACAGTTCAAAGCATCGCTTTTGATGAATGACGCAAAGAACGATCCTATAAAAAAAGCCGATTTAATTCGGGATATGGTTACTAGTATTTCTAAAATTCCGGATCGTATTCAACGCGAAATCTATATTCAGGAATGTTCTCGAATTATGGATATTTCGGAGCAAGTGCTGGTGAGTACTTTGGCTCAGTTGGTTCAAAAAGACGTTGCCGAAGTTGGAAAAAAGCAAAAACAAGAACAAAAAGCTTTTGAGATTGTAAAAAATGAAAGTGTAGTTGAAACAGAAAAAGTAGATGTGCTCTATCGTTTGGAGCGAAAGATTATCGAAATTCTCTTGCTTTATGGGGATAAAACAGAAGAATTTGAAGATGTTTTGATGAAAACAAATGAAGAGGGAGAAATTGAACTTGTTGTAGAAAAAAAGGAATACAAAGTTTATAATAGAATTTTTTTGAGCCTGCAAGAAGACGAAGTCGAATTGGCAAATCCTCTTTTTCGAGAACTCTTTAATGATTTGACTAGTTATTTTTTTCAAAATAAAAGCTTTGGAATCGAACAGTATTTGATGCATTTGCCCTCTGATTTTGCTCAAGAGGTGACCGATATTTTGATGGAAGACGAAAGGATTGTATTGCACAATTGGGAAGGACAAAATATTATACCTAAGACAAAAAAGGAGACTATTAGTCAGTATGTTTCTGAAACGATTTTGACTATGAGATGGTATTTGGTAGATCGAATTATTGACCATCTAAAAAACTCCATATCATCTGAACCTGGTTCAGATAATACAGAGTCATTATCTATGGTAATGGATTACTACAAGCTAATTAATTCGTTTTCTAAAAAATTAGGAAGAGTAATGTCTCGTTACAGCTAGACGATTTCTAAGGTTTTAGATTTGTTTACAAGGTCTACTAAGTTGGTAACATTTAGTTTTGTTAGCAATCTTAATTTGTAAGTACTAATCGTTTTTTCGTTTAGGCTTAAAATTTCTGCAATCTCATGATTTTTTTTCCCGTCACTTAAGTAACGCAAAACTTCGATTTCGCGGTTAGAAAGTTTACGGTACAATCGTTCGCTTTTGGTTTGTTTCGCAATCAAAGCAATATTTTTACGAACGTTTTCGCTCATAATTATTTGACCTTGATTGACTTTGATAATAGATTGTCCCAAAGTTTCTAACTTTTCGGTTTTATGAACAAATCCTGAGACTCCTGCTTTTATGGCATTTGGAGCATACACTTGTTCAGAAAGGCTACTAAAAAAGAGGAACTTCGTTTTTGGGAAAGCTTTCAATAAAGCTTTGACTTCAAAGAGGCTCGCGAGACCCTCTAGCTCTAGATCTAGGAGTAAAACATCTATTTCCTTAGTGAGGAGGATGTCTTTCACCATTAAAAAATTACCGACGTTGGCTACAATTGAAATGTCGGAATTGTCTTTGAAGTACGATTTTACTCCAAAATGAACTACTGGGTAGTTGTCAGCTAAACAAACTTTAATCATGGTATTTAATTTTTTAGGATTGTTTATCGAAAATGATACTATAAATTTAAGACAAAAAAATGAATAAAATTCATTTTCATAGATAAAATATTGTTAATTTCGATTTATCTTACAAATGGGTATTGGGTTAATTTTATGTTTGTTGTTGGTATTCAGTTTTTTATATATTTCAAAGACTTTTTTCTCTCGTTCTGTAAAGTCTGTTGTTTCTTTTTCATCTTCAAGCATGGCCCATTCTAGTTCGTCGTAGCTAGCTCCCAATTGGTCTTCGTCTGTTCTGTCGTCGCCAAATAAACCGTCTGTCGGAGCCGCTTTTTGAATCGATTCTGATATTTCTAAGTGTTTAGCCAGTAAATATACTTCCGATTTCATCAAATCGGCTATCGGACTCAAGTCTACTCCGCCATCTCCGTATTTCGTAAAAAAACCTACACCAAAATCTTCTACTTTGTTTCCAGTTCCAGCCACTAATAATCCGTGAATACCAGCGTAATAATACAAGGTCGTCATGCGCAAACGAGCACGAGTATTGGCAAGAGATAGGTGAAGCTTGTCTGTATTGGCATCACTTGGAACTTGCTTTTTGAAAGTTTCGAAAACAGCTGTCAAATCGGTTTTACTATTGCTTACATTCGGGAATTTTTGTTTCAATTTTAGAATGTGTTCTTGTCCTCTACTCACTTGATTTGGAGCTTGGTGAATGGGCATTTCAATACATAAAACTTTTAAACCTGTTTGCGCACAAAGTGTAGAGGTTACCGCCGAATCTATTCCGCCAGAAATCCCAATGACAAACCCGTTTGCTTTTGCATTTTCTGCATACGTTTTTAACCAATTTACAATTTGAATAGTTACTTTTTCAACCAGAATAGTATTTTTTTTAATCATAATAGTATTCGTTTTAAAATGCAGGAATGTATATTTGCAAAATATAAAGAATTAATGCGTCATTTAAAGTTTAAAGATGCAAATTTAATTAAAAAAAATGAAGATACATCTTTTTCCTATACTCTTGTGCTTGTTTTTTTTATCTTGTGATAAAAAAAGCCAGTCAGAAAAGACTATTCAAGAAATTCCTTTAGATATTAAGGTAGAACGCTTTGATAAAATATTTTTTGAAACACCTCCAAAAGAGCTGTCGAATGTTAAGAAAGAATTTCCGTTTTTTTTCCCAATTGGCAATGATGATGCTGTTTGGTTACATAAAATGAGAGACCCACTTTGGCGGGAGGTCTATGCAGAAGTTCAAAAGAAATACGCCGACATCGAACCTGTTCGTAACGATGTTGTTGCGCTCTTCAAGCATATTAAGTACTATTTTCCTAAAACAAAAACCCCAAAGTTAATTACCATTATTTCTGAAATGGACTATAATACTAAGGCGATTTATGCCGATAGTTTGGTAATTGTTTCCTTGGAGTTGTATTTGGGAAAGCATCATAAGTTTTATCAATTTCCGAATTACATAAAAGAAAATTTTGAGCAAAGACAAATTATGCCCGATATTGTAGCTAGTTTCTCTAGTTCAATATTGCCGAATTTGGTAGGTAAGGATTTGATGTCTCAGATGATTTATTACGGAAAACAATTGTATTTGAAGGACTTGTTGTTGCCCGAATACAATGATGCAGACAAAATGGGGTATTCTCCAGAGCAAATGCTATGGTGTCAGGATAACGAAGCTTATATGTGGCGTTATTTTGTAGAACGTGAAATGCTTTTTAGTCAAGAACAAAAGATGATTTCCCGTTTTATAGCTCCCGCACCCTTTTCTAAGTTTTATCTAGAAATAGACAATGATTCTCCGGGTAGAGTAGGGGTTTGGCTGGGATGGCAAATTGTTCGCTCTTATATGAAAAACAATGCTGTTTCTGTAGATCAATTATTGAAAATGAATGAGAAAGAAATATTTGAAAAATCAAAATACAAACCCAAAAAATAATGGTAGATAAAAATAGATCCGAAATTAAGTTTCTAGTAGAATTGGATGAAAACCGCGTTCCCGAAAAATTATTATGGTCAGCAAAAGACGGCGGAGTCGAGCTAGAAGAAACCAAAGCAATTATGTTGTCTGTTTGGGACGGCAAAGCAAAAGAAAGTATGCGTATCGATTTATGGACAAAAGAAATGCCAGTCGATGAAATGAAAATATTTTTTCATCAGACTTTGGTGGCCATGTCAGATACTTTTAAAAGAGCCACTGGCGATGAAAAAATGTCGGAAACAATGAAAGATTTCTGTGAGTATTTTGCAGAGAAATTGGAGTTGAAGAAATAATAGTAAATGTTTTGAAATAAATCGTACAATTATTTCACTATGTTTCTGTTTTTATAGGAGTTCAGTAAATTTCGTTTTCTTCGTTCTTTTGTTTTTGTGAGGAACGAGTAATTTAGTTACAAAAAATAAATTAATAGCCCAGTTATTTAGACTCAACGCTCCTGTTCTCCCATTGTTTCTTCAAAGGATGTTGTCTTGAAAAAACACAAAATAATACCAAACGCAATTACAATATAGTCTGACTTTTTTCTCCTCACCTCAGGTTTTCTCTTTTCGATAGAGGAGGGATTGGGTTGTATTATAATT